>JBGQGO010000040.1:0-17615 GCA_041497455.1 Blastocatellia bacterium
CGTACACTTTGAGGAGAAGCCCACCTTCGTCGCGCGGCTTTCGGATCACGATCTGTGGATGGCTTTCTTCCGCGACGCCGACAACAATCCGCTTGTGCTGATGAGCGAGGTGCCCCGCGCCTGATCACGAAAACGGCGATCTCTGCGCTGTCATGAGCGCTGGAGTTTTGGAGACGTCTTCACTGCGGAAGGCCGACGCGCCCTAGCAGTTCTATGAAGCGAGGGTCGGAGCGCAACGAATCGAGCGTAGGCTTCAGGGGGACCTGAGTGATGTAGATGGAGTGCTCCTCGTACATCTTTTCGAGCAACGCGAACGCTTGATCCTTCTGACCAAGCGCCGCACAAATCACTGCTATGTCATAGGCAGGCACATACTTGCGTTTTGACAACCTCGTCAGCTCGTCGCGTATTTTTTCGGCCTCGGCCTTCTTGCCTGTCACCGCATAAACATATCCAAGATACGCGAGTAAATCAGGCCGGTCCGACATAGCAATCGCCTTTTGGAACTCTTCGAGGGCTTCCGTGTACATACCCTTTGCTGCGTAAACTCTGCCGATATAACTCGCGCGCCGCCACGTAGTTCGGATCCAAATCGAGCGCCTTTCGATATGCCGCGATTGCCTCATCGTACCGGCCCGCATAGTGATATCCCAATCCCAAGTCTGTGTTCATCACTAGCGAAAGAGGATCAAGCTCCTGCGCCAGTCTTATCTCTCGGATCGCTTCATCCGGGCGTTTGGTGTAGTTCAACAAAAGACTCGGGCCGTACTCGAAGCGCGACAATTAATTTGACTATTCAGTAGTTCCGGAGATTCAGGAGCTCGTATGAGGTGCTCGTGTCTCGCCACGCTTTGAGATAAGCACACGTGCGTCGCGCGGCTTCAGGGCCACGATTTGTGGATGGCTTTCTTCCGCGACCCCGACAACAATCCGCTTGTGCTGATGAGCGAAGTGCCCCGCGCTTGATGAGCGCAACGGCGATCACTGGGCGGTGTCATCCGGCGCGAGCTTGAAGAACACTTCGAGCGTCACCTGGTATTCGATCTGGCCTTCCCTGACAGCGCCCCGTTGTTCGCGCACTTCGAACCAGCGCAGGTCGCGGATGGTCTGCTTTGCCCGGTCGATTGCTACTTCGATCGCCTTGCTGAAGCTCTCGTTCGAGGTACCGACGATTCTGATCCCTTTGAAAACGTCTTCTGCCATTGCCTCTCCTCTCGATGATCGATCTCGGTCTAAGTTAGCACAGAGCGCGGTAAGTAACGAGTTGGATGCAGTCAATCATGCGTCATTTCTGACCTGCTCGCACTTCACACATCACTCTTCGCAACGCCTCGGTACATCTCTCCAAGTATTCGCGGCGAGTCGGGCATCACGAAGCGATCGAGCGTTGTAATTCGCAGACCGGCGGCGCTGATAAGCTTGTCGATTGGGCGGTTCATATTGCAACCGCGGCCGATTAACTTCTGAATCGGATTGAAGAAGTCCTGACGCTTCGCGACTCGTGGATGGTCGCTGCGCCCGTGCTCGAGAAACACATACTCGCCCTCCGGTTTGAGCACGCGCCGGATCTCAGCAAGCGACGATGCGACATCGGCGATCGAGCATAGCGTGAACGTCGTGACGACACCGTCGAACGCATCGTTTTCAAACGGCAGCCGTCCTCCGGCATCGAGCTTTAACTGCTCGACGGGAACTTGAGCCCTGGCGATTCGATCCGCAACTCTGCCAGGCAACATGGATTCACTATCGATGGCGATCAGCCGCGTTACTTGCGGAGGGTAGCAAGGTAAATTCAGTCCGGTACCGAAGCCGATCTCGAGCACCTGTCCGCGTAGCGGCGCGAGCGTTGCGCGGCGTTGCTCCCGGACTATTGCGCTTCCGAGCCCCCAGTCAAGAAGGCGCGGAAAGATGTGGCTTGAATAGAAACCCATTGGGATTTTCTATTTTCTATTTTCTATTTGCGACTTGTGATTTGACTGGCGGCGCAACCTTCGATCCCAAATTCGCGAATCCGAGTCTATCGTTTTGCCGCCTTGAGTTTCTGCGATAGCATCCACGGAAGTATCTCGGCCTCCGCATAAGCCTTATCCCAAGAGTTATGGCCGACGCCTTCGTACTCGTTGTATCGGACGCTGCCCCCCGCCGCCTTTATCGCCTCGACCATCTTGCGAGACTCGGAGACCGGCACCACCGGGTCCGCTCCTCCGTGAAAGACCCACACCGGAGTCTTGCCAACCTTGGCGGCAACCGCTCCGTAGGGATCAGCCGAGGCCGCGAGTCCGTCGGCCGGCTGTGGAACATTGACCCGAGGAGGAGGCCGAACGCCGCCGCACACGACCGCAAGCGCCGCGAACCGAGCCGGATTGCCTGCCGCAATCGCCCACGCCCCGTAGCCACCCATCGAGAGGCCGGTAAGATACGTTCTCTTCGTATCGCCGTTCAATTCCTTGATGGTCTGATCGAGGGCCTTTAGAGCCTGGGCTTGCATCTCGGGCTCAGTCCACCAGCGATTCTTGGGACATTGCGGCAGGACGACGATGAACGGAAGACTCTCCTGCTGCCGCAAGATTGCCGGACCGATCCCGACTCTGGTCTGAGCCAGGTTGTCGTCGCCTCGCTCGCCCGCGCCGTGAAGGAAGAGAATCACCGGCGACTTCTTCTTCTTAGACCAACCCTTCGGCGTGAAGACTCGAAAATGATACTCGGCCGCGCCGATCGTGACAGCGCGATTCTGAAACACCTCGTCATCCTGCCGGGCGCGAGAAGGCCACGTCAGCATCACCGCGCCTGTCAGCACTAGCATTATCACTCCTCGTATTGCGGTCATTCGCATTCCTCCCGCGACATCTTAATCATTCGAAGAGAATCAGCACAATGCCTGATTTGGACTGCGGCGGCCTATTTGGACTGCGCCGCCTGTTCCGCATTGAACGACTATCGCATGCGTGGCGGCGCTTTTGTTTGCGCGTAGAAGACACTACCAAGAGACCTGGTTCTGCCGTCGCTCCCTCTAAATATGCAAAAGCGCCGCCACCCATGCGAAAGTCGTTGAACGCGGAATAGGCGGCGCAGTCCAAATCAGACGCCTGAGGGCCGAACTACGAACGCCTGCTAAAAGCCAAGGCGTTGCTTGAGGGCACGAACGCGATCGCGCGCGACGGGCAATTCGGTTCGCTTCTCGTCTTTCAATCGCACGACGACCCCGCCGGCGAACCACGAATGAACCTCTTGCACGTGATTCAGGTTCAGTAAAGTCGAGCGATGAATCCGAATGAACTTGTTGGGATCAAGTTTTTGCTCGAGCTCCGCAATCGTCGAGTCGACCACGTAGCTCTTATCGGCGGTGACCGCGTAGGTGAGCTTGTCCTTCGCCAGGAAATGAGTCACGACCGAAAGCTCGATGAATCGGACTCGATCTCCGCTCCGCGAAGCGATCTTGTCGGGATAGCTCGAAGCGCCTGATCGCAGCAGGGCGGCGAGTCGCTCGACGACCTCCCGGAGGTCCTGCCTCGGCGCGCTGCCGCGAAGCCGCTCGATCTTGTTAATCGCGCGATCGAGTTGTTCGGCTTCGATTGGCTTGAGCAGGTAATCGATCGAGTTCACCTCGAACGCGCGAAGCGCATACTGATCGAAGGCAGTAGTGAACACGACCAGCGGCTGCGAATCGAGCCGCGAGAGCAACTCGAATCCGTTCAGCCCGGGCATCTGAATGTCGAGAAAGAGAGCATCGATCGTTTCGGTGGCGAGAAATTCGAGCGCGGCTTCCGGATCGGTGCTGCTGCCGATGACTTCGACTCGGCCGGTAGCCCTGAGCAGACGCGCCAGCCGCTTCAACGCCAGCGGCTCGTCGTCGACCAAAAAAACACGAAGCGGGGATTGAGTCGCACTCATACCGATGCAAGCGTCGCGGCTGCGGCATACGGCAGCGAGATCGTGACCGCGGTCTGGCCGCTACAAGTCGATAACTCGAGCGCGGCCCGGTCATCAAACAGCGCCGCCAATCTCGACTTCAGGTTGTCCAGCCCGTGGCCGGCTTTGATCGAGCCGGCGGTGAAGCCCGGTCCGTCGTCACGCACTTCTATTTTCACGCGCTCGCCGGCTGCGCGGGCGGTGATGCGAACCTCGCCGCCGCCGCGGCGCGCCGCGACTACGTGCTTCAAGCTGTTCTCGACCAGCGTCTGAACGGCGAGCGGCGGCACCTCGATCGCTTGAAGCTCGGCCGGAACATCAATCGAGTAACGAAGCCTGTCGCCGAACCGCGCCTTCTCGATCTCGAGATAGTCGGTGACGATCTTCAACTCGCGGCCGAGCGAAACGGTGCTGGTTTGATTCGAATCCAGCGAAAACCGAAGCAGCGCGGCAAGCCGTTCGACCAATCGCTCGGCCAGCTTCGGGTCTTCCTGAATCAATGACGAAATCGAGTTGAGAGTGTTGAACAAGAAGTGAGGATGAATGCGCGACTCGAGTGACGACAATCGAGCCTCGACCGCAAGCTTGCGGGCGCGTTCCTCCTCGAGCTCTTTCAACTGAAGCTTGCGCGTGGTGACTTCAAGGCGGTGCCTCAGGCCCTCGTAGAGATACCTGCTCACGCCGATGACCAGGGCGATAACGGCGGCGACTACAAGGCTAAATCGAAAGATGATCCAGAAGTCGGCCGGGCGAAACGCGCCGATCCTGGTCAAGATGAGCACGGAGATTAAGCACCCGATCGCCGAGAGAACCAACAGCGTGCTCAGGTAGTACACCCAACTCCAGGGGAAAGGCTTTCGCGCGAACAGCGGGGCCACTCGCGGCATTACGAGCGCCATGATCGTGCCGCAGCAGTTGCCGAAAACCAGCGACGTGGTCAGCGCTTGCACAAGCTGCGAGCCGCTCATGCCCTCGCTCATCAGCCAGTTGAGCACAAACACCGCAAGCCCGGACGAGGCGTTGATAGATAGGATCAGGACAAGCGTGCGCGCGAGTGATCTTCGCCGCGGCCGATGATCGTCGATGGTGCTCATCTCAACGCGCGATGATATCACATCAGTTCTCCTGGCGACTCTGCGGCTTAGCGTGTTGGCGGCCTAGCGCGGGAACAAGTTTCACGCAAAGACGCCAAGCCGCTAGGGCAGCAAAACAAGCGCGAGAACAAGTATTGATCCCCTACTCCCACCGGAAAGTCTTCACCGAAACAATCACCGCCAGGACTGCTAACACAACGAGAATGATCACTTCTTTTGAGTAATCGCCCCAGGCTCCGCCTGCCCACAAACCTCTCAGCAGAGTGACCACGTGAGTCAGCGGCAACACCTGAGAATACTGTCGAACGGCTTCAGGCAACGTCTCTCGTGGAATCGTCGCGCCTGAAAGAAAAATCATCGGGTAAAAGATCACCAGCCCGGCAACCTGCGCGACGCGAGCCGTCGGCGCCAGACTCGCGAGCACGAACCCGATCGCGAAAATGCTCAACGCGCTCAGCGTGAAGGCTAAGAACATGCTCAGCAGGTTGCCTCCGAACCGGAGCCCGTAGACCGCCTGTCCCGCCACGATCAACAGCGTCATTCCCGCAGCGGTCATCAGGTAGATCACCGCTACTTGCGCGCCGAGAATTGTTTGAGGCCGAATCGGCGTCGCCTTCAATCTTCTCAACACGCCCGTCTCACGATAAGACGCGATCGCTATCCCGAGCGAAAGCAATCCGCTGCTGCCGATGATCATCGCCGTGTAAGCAGGCACCGACACGTCTACGGCTCCATATCCGCCAAAGAACGAAGACGGCTTGTTGCCGTAGATGCTGCCGAACAGAAACAGCATCATCAGCGGAAAGGCCAGCGTGAAGAACGCAGCCATCGGCTCGCGCAAGAACAGTTTCAGCTCGACCCAGGTTAGCTTGTACAGTCCGCTCATGAATGCTCCCTTCGAAAACTGGAATTTGAAGACCTATTTTCTATTTTTTATTTTCGATTTGATATTTGTTACTTGGCGGCTTCCACTTGATTCGATCTGCGCACCAAATAACAAATATCAAATGGAAAATAGAAAATCCTTCGTCCCTTCTCAGTCGCGAATTTCTTTTCCGGTCAGCGCCAGAAACACATCTTCAAGCGTCGATTGCTCGGTGCGCAGATCTCGAAACAAAACGCCGTCCGAGCTCAGCGCCGCGACTACTTCTCCAATCAATCCATCGCCGCTGCCGTGCACGATCACGCGCTCGCCTTCTCGATCGACTCGGGTGACTCCCGCAAGCGCTTTAAGTTTTGACTCGCAGCTAGCGTCAGCCGTGAACGTGATTCGGTTCTCCGCTCCGTGGCTGCGAATCAGATTCGCAGGAGAGTCAAGCGCGACGATGCGCCCCTGATCCATAATCGCAACCCGGTCGCATAAGCGCTCGGCCTCTTCCATGAAATGAGTGGTGAGCAGGACGGTCTTCCCTTGATCGCGAATCTCGCGGACCAGGTCCCACATCGCGCGGCGCGCTTGAGGATCAAGCCCGGTGGTCAGCTCGTCCAGGAAGATCAGCTCAGGATCGTTCAGCAGCGCAAGCGCGATGAACAGACGTTGCTTCTGCCCGCCCGACAGTTTCGCGAACGCGGCGTTGCGCTTGTCCGCAAGCCCAAGCCTCTCCAAAAGAGCTCGCCAGTCAACCGTGTGATCGTAAAACGAAGCGTAGAGATCCAGCGCTTCCCACACCTTGATGCGAGCCGGGAGCGCCGACTGTTGCAACTGAACCCCGATGCGTTGGCGAAGCTCGCGCTCCTGCCGCGCGGGGTCGAGGTCCAACACAGAAATGCTGCCGCGATCGGCTCGGCGAATGCCCTCGATGCATTCGATTGTTGTGGTCTTGCCGGCGCCGTTCGGTCCGACTACGCCGAAGATCTCGCCGGCGGGGACCTCGAAGGAAACGTCCTCGACCGCGACGACCGAGCCGTACGCCTTGTGCAAATTCTCGATTTCCACCGCTGAGTTCATTTGATCTCGTCTCAGTTCAAACGGCAGGCGAGGACGCCTGAGTTCCGAGTTGGGTTGAGGTTCAGAGTACAGCCTTTAGGCTGCTGGCTTTGTTTGTCATACCCAACTTCGGTGGTCGGCCAAAGCCGGTACTCTGAACGCGACATTACTTCTTGTGACAGCCCGTGCAGCTCATCGGATCCGTTCCGGCAAGCGTGCCTTTCTCGAGCCACGCCGCCGCTTGAGGCTGGTGGCCCGAGTCTTTGCACTCGCTCACGATCCGCTGAAAGTACATGCGCGCTTTTTCTGTGTTGCCCAACCGCGCCCATCCTTCCGCGAGTCCGAACAACAACTCGCCGCGCGCGTGACCGGAGAGCCTGGCGAAGTACGGCTTTTGAAGCTCGAGCACTCTCTCGTAATCGCCGACGGCTTTTTCGAGCAGCGCGCGCCCGGCAGCCTTGTCCTGAACAAATCGCGAGGCCGTCAACAGCGAAGCGCCGCGCGGGATCACCACGCCGACGTTACCCGGCTCGAGCTCGACTGCGCGGTCCATCTGTTTCAGGCCGCGATCCCACAGCTCCACGCCTTTCCGAATGTCGCCTTTTTGAAATGCCTGACCAGCGAGGAATACGAGCCCGCCTCCGTGCCAGACCAGCGCCTCGGCGTGGTTTGGATTCTTCGCAAGCGTGTCCTCGCAAACTTTCATGCCGCGTTCGAGCGCAGCTTGATCCCCGGCAAAGCCAGCGAAGAAATCAGCGCGCACAAGAAAGTCGAATCGCTCGCGCGAGTTCGATCCGGGCGGAGATTGCAGCTTGGTTGAAGCCACTTGTGCGGCTTGTCCGACTGTCGAGCCGACAAAGAGCAGACTCGGGATGGCCGCGATGAAAGCGGCGATGATCAGCGTCTTAAGAATCGTCGTGGTCCGTTTGTTCATACAAGGCGCCTCCTGCACGAAGAATAGTGGAGAGCGAGGCCGAACGCGCCGGCTATCGGATGAAAGGCATCATAATCGGATGAAGGGCTCGAAACCGCAGACAGACGGATGAGCGCCAGCCGCCTATTGAATCAATTCAGTGACCTTGATCGAAGCCTCATCATCGGCTACCGTGTAGGCGTTGCTCCGGCTGAGAAACCGTGTCATTCCAAACTATGCAATGCTGAGCTGCCTGAAACTTCCCCTGACGTTCGATCCTCAAGGTCTGAAGGCCGACCTCAATCAAATATCGGCTGACGAGTGGGTGCGGCATTTCAATGACCGCTACTACGAGGGCGAATGGAGCGGAGTCGCGTTGCGCGCCGTCGAAGGCGCTTCTCGACAACTCTACTCGGACCCCGGGAAAGACGAAGCATTCACCGACACTCCTGTGCTCGCCCGCTGTCCTTCGCTTCAACGCGCGCTCGCGGCGCTCGAGTGCCCGGTCAAGTCGGCGCGGTTGCTCAAGCTAGGCGCCGGCGCTCGCATCATCGAACACCGCGACTACAATCTCAGCCTGGATGACGGCGAGGTCAGGTTGCACGTCGCCATCACCACGAACCCGCTTGTTGATTTCTATCTCAACGGCGAACGCGTCGTGATGAACCCGGGCGAGTGCTGGTACATCAACGCCAATCTGCCGCACAAGGTCGAAAACCGCAGCGATGCGGATCGCGTGCACCTGGTGATCGACTGCAAGGTGGACGATTGGCTACGCTCGCTTGCCGCTTCAGCGAGCGAACAACTCGAAGCGCCGCGCGCTTCACTCGCGAGCGACAAAGACAGGCCGTCATCTCCGGCGGCGCTCGAAAGATTCTGCAATTCGGTTTTCGAAGATGTCAGCCTTCAAGAGCGGCTCAGACAGGTGATCGACAGGGAGCTGTTCATCGAGCTGGTTGTGCAGCTCGGCGAAGAACGCGGCTTCACCTTCAACGCACAGGACGTCAACGAAGCGCTTCGAGCAAATCGGCGCGCGTGGTTCGAGAGGTGGGTGTGAGCGTGAACGCGCATCAACTCACAGGATGGATTCCGATTCGCATCTACTGGAAAGAGCGCCGGCCGCTCGTCGATTGGTGTTGGGTCGGAACCCGGCGATTCACCGAGCCGTTCTTCGATCACACGATAGAGGTTTGCTTGCAGCTTCCTTTCGCCAACCTGTGCCGGCCGCAAACACCGATTGACATGCTTCGCGAGCGGCACGCGATCGAGCCGGGATTGCAGCCGCGAGGATTCATCTTTCATATGTCGCGTTGCGGCTCGACGCTTGTCTCACAGATGTTGGCGGCGCTTCCGAAGAACGTGGTGATCTCGGAAGCCGGCTCGATCGATTCAGTGCTGCGCGCGAAGTTCCGGGAGCCGTCCCTCACTGACCAAGAACGGGCCGACTGGCTGCGATGGATGGTGAGCGCGTTGGCCCAGCGAAGAAGCGGCGATGAAGAACGCCTGTTCATCAAGTTCGACAGTTGGAGCGTGCTGGACGTCCCGCTGATCAGTCGGGCCTTTCCCGGCGTGCCCTGGATCTTTCTGTACAGAAATCCGGTTGAGGTATTGGTCTCGCAGCTCGCACACAGAGGCGCGCACATGGTGCCGGGAGGGATCGAGCCGGAGCTTTTCGGGATGAGGCTCGACGAGGTTTTCAAGATGCAGCCCGAAGAGTACTGCGCTAAAGTTCTAGCGCGCCTGTGCGAGGCAGCGTTGCAGCACCATCAGAGTTGCGCCGGGATTATGGTCAACTACGAGCAACTGCCGGACGCCGTGTGGACCGGGGTAGCCGATTTCTTTGGCGCTGAAGTTTCCGACGCTGACATGCAAGCGTTCAGGCGCGTGGCAACGCTAGATGCTAAGAATCCCGCGTTGGGATTTGAAAGCGACTCGCAAGCAAAGCAGAATAAGGCAAGCGAGGCTGTGCGAGTGGCATCCGCGAGATGGCTTGCTCCGCTTTATGAACAGCTCGAAGCCGCGAGACTTGGCGGCTCCGCGTCTTAGCGTCTTCGCGCCTTTGCGCCTTTGCGTAAGGCTGGTTCGCGCCAAGCCGCAAAGATCGCAAAGTATCTTCAACAACGAACCTGGCAGAACGGACTCACACCATGAAAAGACTAATATTGATCGCAATGTTAACGGCCGTCGCAATCGAGCCGCTAAGCGTTTTCGCCGACGACGGTATGTGGACCTTCGATAATCCGCCACGCAAGCAATGGAAAGAGCGTTACAACTTCGAGCCGGCGGACGCGTGGCTCGAACACCTGAGGCTCGCGTCAGTGCGTTTGAACGACGGCGGCTCCGGCTCGTTCGTCTCGCCTGACGGCTTGATGGTGACCAACCAACACGTCGCAAGCGGCCAGCTTCAGAAAGTCTCGACCAAGGAGAAGGACTACACCAAGGAAGGCTTCTACGCGCGAACGAACGACGAAGAGCTGAAGTGCCCGGACCTCGAATGCAACGTCCTCGTCTCCTATGACGACGTGACCGCTCGCGTGCAATCGGCCGTCAAACCGGGCGCTTCGGACAAGGAAGCGAGCGGCCAGCGCAAAGCCGTCACCGCCGCGATCTAAAAAGAAGCGACCGCGAAGACCGGCTTGAAGTGCGATGTCATCTCGCTCTACAGCGGCGGCGAGCACTGGTTGTATCGCTTCAAGAAGTACACCGACATTCGATTGGTCTTTGCGGTCGAAGAGCAGATCGCGTTCTTCGGCGGCGACTACGACAACTTCACCTACCCGCGTTATGACCTCGACGTGGCTTTCTTCCGCGCCTACGAAGACGGCAAGCCCGCCAAGACTCCGCATTATTTCAAGTGGTCCACCGCCGGACCGGGCGACGCCGAGATGGTCATCCTGCCAGGCAATCCCGGGTCGACCGCGCGGCTGCTGACGATCGCGCAGATTCAGTATCAGCGCGACGTTGGCAATCCGCTTCAAAAGCAGGTGTGGACTTCGCGGCGCGACGCGCTCGCGCGTTACGCCGAACGGGGCTCCGAGCAGGCGCGGCAAGCAGGCAGCGCAACACGCTCGCTCAACAACTCGCTCAAGCGTTTGGTCGGTCAGCAAGAAGGCTTGATGAATCCGCGAATGATGGCCAAGAAGGAAGCCGAGGAGAAAGCGTTGCGTGACGCCGTGGCTCGAAAGGCCGACGTGCAGAAGGCCTACGGCGATGCTTGGGAACAGATCGGCGCGGCTTATCGCACGCTTCCTCGTATGGCAGCGAGGATCGCGTTCTCGAATCTCTTGCCGTCGCGGTTGGGAACAATTGCGTCGCAGCTCGTGCGCTACGCCGAAGAAATGCAGAAGCCGAACGAGAAACGCTACGACGAGTTCCGCGACTCGAAGCTCGATTCATTCACGTTCGCGCTGATGTCGCCCGCGCCGATCTATCCGGAGATGGAAGAAGCCGTGCTGGCGGCGTGGCTCGAAGAGGGTCTGAAGACTCTTGGCGCGAATGACCCGTTCATCAAAGCCGCGCTTGGCGGCTCGACTCCCGCTGCAGTGGCGAAACAGGCAGTCAGCGGCTCGAACCTCGGCAACGTTGCGCTGCGTTACTCGTTGCGTTTGGGCGGCGCCGACGCGATCGCGAAAGCCGATGATCCGATGATCGTGCTTGCTCGGCGTGTGGAGCCGATCATTCGTGAACTGCGCGCGTGGAACGAAGAGCATATTCTCAATGTCGATGCCAGCGCGGGCGAGAAGCTGGCCAAGGCGCGCTTCGCGGTGTACGGAAGGAGCTTGCCGCCCGATGCGAATTTCAACTTGCGGATCAGCTACGGCCGCGTGTTGGGCTACGAAGAAGACACGACGCTTGTGCCGTACAAGACGACGTTCTTCGGTTTGTACGATCGCGCACGGAGCTTCGACGAGAAGCCGCCATACGATTTGCCGAAGCGCTATCGTGAAGGCAAAGACAAGCTGGACCTCGCGACTCCGTTGAACTTCGTTTACACGGCGGACACAATCGGCGGGAACTCAGGCAGCCCGGTGATCAATCGCAATGGCGAGCTGGTAGGTTTGAACTTCGACAGCAACATTCAGAAGCTTCCGAACCGCTACTGGTACGTTGAGGAAGCCGAGGGCGGCCGCGCAGTCGGAGTTCACAGCGCGTCGATCATTGAGGTGTTGAAGAAACTCTACGGCGCGGACAAGCTGGTGAAAGAGATTCTCAGTCAGTAGAGGCAATCCAGGTGTAGGCGACTTTGTTTTGCTTCTGGCCGCCACTTGATTTCTTGCGGCATCGTCTGCTTATACTTCGGGTGTCGCCGGGTTGAAGGTGGTCTTGGACACTGTGGAAAGCACGACCCCGAAGGCAATGGAGGATCAAACAGTCATAGCCGTATCAGAAATTGAGCAGCGCGTTGCTGCGTTGGAAGCTGAAGTCACTCGCTTGAAGGAAAAGCTTGAAGCCGTGACCACACCAGCTAATCCATGGTGGCAAGATATCTACGGAACATTCGCCGGCGATCCGCTTCACGAGGAGGCGATGCAAGCGGGTCGAGATTATCGAGAATCGCTTCGTCCTAAGGCGCGCAAGCAGCGAACCAAGCAATCAAACAAACGAACATGACGCTAACAATAGAGCTACCTGATAGCCTAGTCGAACAGCTTCGCGAGCGACAGATTCCCGAAGAAGATATGAAGGCGGTCGCCGTCGCGGCTTTGGAAATATGGCTTGGTCAACAGCATTCGACGAATGGTGCCAGCTTCACAGAGAGCGCCGTGCCTTTCGTTCGGCGGTTGATCGCAGAGAACCGCGATCTCTTTGACGCATTGGCGAAACGCTAGCAATGTCTGAGGCGCAATTTGAGGAGCGCGCGGACGAGATCGCTCACCTGCTCGTGCGCGTCTACGAAATCCACGAGATCATCATCGCCGATTAGTGAGATCGCTGTTTGGTTCCAAGAATTGTTACGCGTTTAGCCGCCACGCCGGTTGACCGCGTCGGAGGGTAGTCGATGGCATTAGTCGTGTTTATGCGAGGCGTCAACGTAGGCGGGCACAGAACTTTCCAGCCCAGCCTTCTCGCCAAAGAACTCGCGGCGTTTGATGTGGTCAACGTTGGCGCGGCGGGGACCTTTGTTGTCCGCAAGACGATCAGCCAGTCGAAGCTACGCACGGAGATCCTCCGGAGGCTGCCGTTCAAAGCCGAGATCATGATTTGTACCGGAAGCGACATCATCAACCTGGCATCCAGCGACCCGTTTGAAAATGAGCCGTCGGGTCCGGACATCGTGCGCTTCGTGAACGTGCTAGCTAAACGCCCTCGAGTGCTGCCCGCTCTTCCTCTCAGTTTACCTCCCGGCGACGAGTGGATTCTGAAGATTGTAGCGGTCGACGGCAAATTCGCTTTCGGCGTGTACCGGCGGGTGATGCGAGCGATCACTTATCTGGGCCAACTCGATAAGCGTCTCGGTGTCTCGGCCACCACGCGCAACTGGAATACAATCACTGCCATCGTCAAAGTCTTGAAAGGCAGTCGCGCCAGGTGATCAGCGGATTGCAGAACCTGGCTTATGATGTGGTCTTCGAATGACGACCAGCAACTTCTTTGGAAGAGCACAAGAACTACTGCGCCGGATGCTTGGGCCCGAGGCTCAGTTTCGCGAAGGCCAGTGGCAAGCCATCGACGCCATCGTCACTCGCCGCGGCCGAGTCCTCGTTGTCCAACGCACCGGCTGGGGAAAGAGCCTCGTCTACTTCTTATCGACAAAGCTCCTGCGTGAGCAAGGCGCGGGACCGACGATTCTGGTCAGCCCGCTCCTGTCGCTGATGCGCAACCAGATCGAAGCTGCCTCGCGCATCGGCGTTCGCGCACTCACCATCAACAGCTCGAACCGCGCCGAATGGGACGCCGCCGAAGGTGCGCTGGCCAAGGATTCCTGCGACATCCTATTGATCTCGCCTGAACGCCTCGGCAACGATCGGTTCATGCGCTCGGTGCTGCCCGGCGTGTCGGGCCGCGCAGGTCTCTTCGTAGTCGATGAAGTTCACTGCATATCGGATTGGGGACACGACTTCAGACCTGACTACCGGCGGATCATTCGCGTGATGGAGAGCCTGCCCGCCGGAATGCCGGTGCTCGGCACGACGGCTACAGCCAACGATCGCGTTGTTGCAGACGTTCAGCAGCAACTCGGACCCGAACTGGTTGTCTTGCGAGGTCCGCTCGCACGCGCGTCGTTGCGGCTTCAAAACCTCGTGCTCTCGAGTCAGGCTGAACGGCTCGCGTGGCTCGCCGAGAACGTACCGAAGTTCAAAGGCAGCGGCGTTGTTTACTGCTTGACCGTCGCCGATGTGGAACGCGTCACCAAATGGCTCAAGTCGCAGGGCATCAGCGCTGAAGCCTATCACGCGGGCAACGACGCATCAGCAACGCAAGCGGGCGCGGGCGCGATGAAGATGGATCGCGAAGCCCTCGAGAAGGCCCTGCTTGGCAACGAAGTCAAAGCGCTGGTTGCGACGGTCGCTCTCGGGATGGGATTCGACAAACCGGATCTCGCGTTTGTGATTCACTTTCAGCGGCCGGGGTCGGTGGTCGCCTACTATCAACAAGTCGGCAGAGCCGGACGCGCAGTCGATCGCGCGTATGGAATCCTGCTCAGCGGAAGCGAAGACGATGACATTCAGGACTACTTCATCGAGAGCGCGTTTCCCGCTCCTGAAACGATGACCTCGATACTCGATGCGGTGGGGGCAAGCAACGGCCTTTCAATCAACGAGTTGCTCGCGCGGGTGAACGTCTCGCGCTCGATGGCCGACCGTGCGCTGAAGCTGTTAGAGATCGACGGCGCGATCAAGATCAAGTTCGACAAGAAAGTCCGGTACTTTCGCACCGCAAATTCGTGGCAGCCGGACGTCGAACGAACAAATCGCATCACCGCTTTGCGGAGGGCTGAGCTAACTCAGATGCAAACGTACGTCGCTCATCGCGGCTGCTTGATGGAATTCCTCGCCCGCGCGCTGGACGATCCCGACGCGAAGACTTGCGGCGTGTGCGCCAACTGCCAGGGCAAGGGCTTTCGCGCAGAAACGTCGGCCGACCTCGTCAAGCAAGCCGCCGAGTTTCTCGGACGAGTCGACATCGTTCTGGAACCGAAGAAGCGCTGGCCTCTGGATATGGTTCTCTCGGAGAACTCGGTCATCCCTGCTGAACTGCGCAACGCGCCGGGCCGCTCGCTTTGCTACTACGGCGACGCTGGATGGGGACGGCTGGTGCGCGAAGGCAAGTACGAACGCGGCGAATTCGACGACCAGATGGTGGACGCATCCGCGCTATTGATTCGCGAGCGGTGGCAGCCTGAGCCGTTTCCAGAATGGGTCACGGCGATACCCTCGCGACGCCATCCGGGGCTGGTGTATGATTTCGCGTCGCGCTTGGCCACTTCGCTTGGCATTCCGTTTGTTGCCGCGCTCGTGCGAACGTCTGAAGCGCTCGAACAAAAGCTGATGGCCAACAGCTCGATGCAAGCGCGCAACGTTGCGGGCACACTCGGCACGATCGATCAGATACCGGTAGGCCCGGTGCTGTTGATCGATGACATAGTCGATTCAGGCTGGACGTTGACGCTCGCGGGATGGCTGCTGAGAAAGAAAGGCAGCGGCGTTGTTCATCCGTTTACGTTAGCTCGCGCGACGGCACGCAAGACTTGATCATGAAACTCGGTAACGATTCATTCGCACTCTTTCTGCTCTGTTCGCACCTCGGTCTGCCCGACGCGCCCGACGCGAAACCGCTCAGCGCGCGAGAATGGAATCAGCTTGAATCAAAGCTCGCAGCCAAATCCTTCAACCTTGGCGAGCTGCCGGGTTCAAGCGCCGAGCAGATCAAATCAACTCTTCAGACAGACGACGCCGAAGCGGCGCGGCTTGCCTGGTTGCTTGACCGAGGCGGCGTGATGGAGGAGGAGTTCGAGCGGCTTGCGGAGCTTGGCATATGGATAATCACGCGATTCGATGAAGGCTACCCTCCGCGGTTCACCGAGCGACTGAAGTCTGCGGCGCCGGTGCTGCTCTACGGTGCAGGCGACGCGCGATTGTTGAACCGTCGCGGGCTGGCGGTAGTTGGCTCGCGCAACATCGATCAGCGCGGCTTCGCGTTGACCGAGTTCATCGGCAACGCGTGCGCCGAATCAAAGCTGACGGTTTACTCAGGCGGCGCGCGCGGCGTGGACAAGACGGCGATGGGTGCGGCGCTACTGGCAGGCGGCAGCGCAGCCGGCTTGCTCGCGGACAGTTTGGAAAAAGCAATCCGAGCCGCCGATGCGCGGACAGCCATCGAAGAAGGACAGCTCGCGCTTGTGACGCCTTACTCTCCGCACGCGAGCTTCAACGTAGGCATGGCGATGGCTCGCAACAAACTTATCTACGCGCTCGCGGACTTCGGACTGGTGATCGCGAGCGACGCGGAGAAAGGCGGCACGTGGGCCGGCGCCGAAGAAGTATTAAAAGCCGGATGGGTTCCTGTCTTCGTGGTCGAAGGACCCAACGTGCCCGACGGCAACCGGCTGCTGATCAAACGGGGCGCAATTCCCTTCCCGGATTCGTTTGACGATTCACCGTCGTCGCTGGGTGATTGGCTTGAAGAGCACACGCCGGTTAAAGAACCGGTGGCCGTGCAAGGCAGTTTGTTTTGAGTGATGGAAGCGTGTGAGGACCTTGGGCGATGCCACATTCAGCAGCGATGCCCTACGATGTCCGACAAACTTCAGTTTGTCGCTAGAGTTTGGACATTCGGAATTCTGGGGGCCGGAACTCCGTTAGGAGTTCGATGTTTATAGTAGCAAGACGCGAGAGTGTTCGAACTCCTTTAGGAGTTCAATGTGCCTGGTTAGGCGAGGAGCACATTTCACTCCTAAAGGAGTGAGTATCCGCGCGGCCCCGGTTACTACAAACATGCAACCACTACGTGGTTGTTGGTTCTGATTCGTCAGTTTATTCTTTGCTACGAGATCGAAATGTCAAAGAACAGCCCAAACAACATAACGGATTCCGCACGCGTGCGAAACACGCGGTTGCTGGATCGGTATCGCGGGCAGCTCATCGAACTCGAGCCGAAGTACCTCCTGCAGATGGCTCACCTGACGACGCCGGCCACCGTGTGGAAGTACGTCGAGAGCGCCGTAACCAAATCAAAAGCCAACCTGGTGATGCTCGACCTCGAAGACTCGATCCCGCGCGACAACGCCGAACTGCTGAACCACGGGCGAGCCAACGTGATTCGCGCGTTCAACGAGCTGGATTGGGGAACTCGGTTGCGCTTCTTTCGCCCGCGAGGGATCGAGCTTGATCCCTCGCATTCCGACATCGCTGTCATCGTCGGCGCAGCGGGCTCGAAGCTCGACGGCTTGATCTATCCAAAGATCGAAGACGCCGATGAGGTTCGTTCGATCGACGAGACGCTGACGGCATTGGAAGAAACGCTTCGACTCACACCCGGCCGCATACGAATCGAACCGTTGATCGAGTCGGCTGCGGCGGAAGAGAACGTTTTCGAGATAGCGCGTTCGTCGAAGAGATTGGCCGGGTTGGTCTTCGGGTCGTATGACTACTGGGCGAGCCTGGGCATGGGAGGTTCAAGCTACCGCGCGGATCATCCGTTGATCTCGCAAGCGCGCGGGCGAATCGTGAAGGCCGCGGCTTCGGTGGGGATTCCGGCGATAGCGGAGATGACTACTAACTACCCGACTCGCGACAAGAGCGACGAAGAACGCCGAGCTGCGATGGATGAG
>JBGQGO010000041.1:0-17538 GCA_041497455.1 Blastocatellia bacterium
GGCCGGATGATCTCGTTCCTCTTCATCTGGCAACTCACCTTCAGTGCGCCGCTTTCGATCGCTTCCGGTTGCATCGGTTTGTCACAGTACGCAGCGTTCATCTGGCCTGGACTGCATACGAGCTTCTTCGCGCGAGACCTTCAAATCCAGCTTCCACTGATGGGCACGCTCAACGCGAGCGTAGCCCTCACCTCTGCAACGTTGGTGGCAATGGGTACTGTAGTGATTGCCGTCTTCCTGCTTTACCGTAAGATCACCATCATCGGGCGGCTCTCTGGCTACTTGTGGGTAGGCGTGCTGGTCACGGTGTTGTGGGTGATAGTGGCGGGCGTCTCGAACTTCGACAAAGCGCGTGCTTTCGACTTTCCGCCTGACGCATTCACCCCGTCGCTCGGGTTTTTTCAAGGACTGGGCGCGGCGATGCTCGTAGCGGTATACGACTATTGGGGCTACTACAACGTTTGCTTCTTCGGCGGTGAAGTGAAAGACCCGGGCCGGGTGATTCCTCGCGCGATCATATACTCGATACTTGCGGTGGCGGCGATCTACATCGTGATGAACATCAGCATCCTCGGCGTGATTCCGTGGCAGGAGCTGAACGAGACAGCAAAGCCTGAGAACGAAGCGGTGCGCAGCCACATCATCTCGACGCTGATGCAACGGCTTTATGGCAATTGGGCCGGCGTGCTCGTGAGCTTGCTGATAATGTGGACGGCGTTTGCATCAGTGTTCTCGCTGATGCTTGGGTACTCGCGCGTGCCGTACGCTGCGGCCGTTGACGGAAACTACTTCAAGTCGTTCGCACGTGTGCACCCGAAGCACAGATTCCCATACGTCTCGCTGCTGGTGATGGGGCTGGTTGCCGGCGCGTGCTGTTTGTTAAAACTCAAAGACGTGATCACCGCCCTGGTAGTCATAAGGATTACGGTTCAATTCCTGGCGCAGATAATCGGCGTTGTAGTTCTGCGCATACGGCGGCCCGATATGCCGCGTCCGTTTCGAATGTGGCTGTATCCGCTTCCGTCTGTGCTTGCTTTCCTCGGGTTTGTTTATGTGCTCGTGATGCGGCCGAAGTCGATGCAACCGATCTGGCTTGCGCTCGGGCTGGTGGCGATCGGTTCGGTGATCTATCTTGTTAGATCGTGGCAGCGGCGTGAATGGCCCTTCGATGTATTGAATGTGGCGCCGAGTGAATGACTCTCGATCAGTTGCGTTTCAGCAAGCCGCTGAGCGTCTGTTGATCTCTCGCTTTTTGCGCCCTGAATTCCTCAATCCAACCTTGAGTCGTCAATGTCAGTTGAGTTGGCGAAGGCGGCTGCGGCCGCTTTTCGTCGCGAGCAAGGAGTTGTTTTCGCTTAACTAGCCTTACTGTCATAGCAAATCGCCGAGCGTTAAGAGTAGGTCGATCACTGCGGAGCAACCCCGGTGCCAGACATTCTGGCACACTGGCTGAGCTGGCTTTCCTCGAGCCCATCTTTGCTTTTTGAAGATCAGAAACACCAACAAAGGCATGTTTTCATTGGCTGGAACGGATAGACGATGCCACCAACCCGCGTGGCGCCTCAACCGTGCCTTCGATGGATCGTGTTCGCAAAAGACTCAGTCCTGCCGACCAAATGGGGTACGCCCGAGGTCTCCGCGAAACGTTGCTCGGCAACCTTGTCGCTTGATTCTGCCGCACTCGCCGGATACCATACGAATAGAGTCTATCGCCAGGACCTCGGTAGATAAGCCGGCCGTATCCACACACAAGAATGTGGAGCAGACTCGCAGCGAGTTTTGGTTTCGCAACAAGCCGCGGGTAGTGGACGATAGAACAATACCGACATGAGCCGATCCGCAGAGCTATTTAGATTCCTGGGGCAACTTCGAATCACCGATCTCATCGACTTCGTGATCGTGTGGGCGATCATCTATGGTCTGCTCAAACTTGTGCGCGGCACGCGAGCCGTGCAGATGGCGGTGGGGCTGCTCGGCGTAGGTCTGCTCTACCAGATTTCCGTGATACTGGGACTGGACACGCTTCAGTTCGTCATGCGAAACACGTTGCTTTATTTCGGCTTCGCGATTCTGGTGATCTTCGCGCCTGAGATACGTTCGGCATTGATGCGAGTCGGGTCGAACCTTGGCCCCTTCCGGTTTGGGCACGCGAAGCCGAGCCACGAAGCTTACGATGACATCGTGCTTGCTGCGATGACGCTCTCGTCTCGCAAGGTAGGCGCCCTGATAGTGCTCGAGCGAAACGTAGGGCTGCAAAACTACATCGACACAGGCGTGTCGCTCAGGGCAGCGCTCTCATACGACTTGCTGGTAACGATCTTCGATCCGCACACGCCGCTGCACGACGGCGCGGTTATCATCCGCAGCTACAAAGTCGAAGCGGCGAGTTGTTTTCTTCCGCTCACGCTCAATCCTCGATTGTCAAAAGAGTTGGGTACGCGCCATCGAGCCGCCATCGGAGTCACCGAGGATACGGACGCGGCCGCCGTAGTTGTCAGCGAAGAGACCGGCGTCATCTCATTCGTCCAGAACGGGGAGATCACTCGCTACCTCAACAGCAGCTCGCTTCGCGAGTTGATTCGCAACGCGCTGGAACCGCAACGGCGGTTTGTTGAGGCCGTTCGTCCTGCCCGCCGCGCGCGCCGGAAGGCTGAAGCTGCCGCTGATGCTTCAAGAGAGCAGGTCAGCGAGACCTACATCAAATGAGAGCCGCACCATGGATTGGATGAATGATTATTTGAAGGAGCTGAAAGAGTACGCCAGGGACTACCTGCTCGAGAACACCCGCTTGAAGGTGCTGGCCTTGTTGATCACTGGTGTGCTTTGGCTGTCGGTTGCATCGCGGCCGGTCAGCCAGGTAGCGTTGAACGGCGCGATCGAGTTCAGTCCAGCGTTGCCCTCCCTGACAGTCTCGAAATACGACACGTTGACAGCGCGCGTGTACCTGGAAGGGCCGCGCGAGGCGTTGGATACGCTTCGGGCAGGACAGCTCACGGTGACCGCAGATATGACCGCCGCGGAGCCTGGCGTCCGCGTCATCCCGCTGAAGGTCGAGCCTGGCCGCAATGGCCTGCCGCTAAATGTGAGAGTTGAGAAAATCGAGCCGCCCAGGATTCGAGTCACGGTCGAGCGAATGATTGAAAGAGAAGTAACAATCACTCCCAGATGGGAAGGCGAGTCGCCTCCGGGCTCTGAAGTGATCGATTGGCGCATTACCCCGCCGACGGTCAAAATCGCCGGAGCGGAGAGCCAGATGCGAGAGATTACTGGCGTATCAACCGAAACCGTCAGACTTACGGACAAGACCGGAACATTCAGCGAGCAAGTGGCGATCGACATCGGCTCCCCTAACTTGAACATAAGCGAGGACAGCCCTCGCAAGGTTATGCTCACCGTCACCGTCGCTGAAGTTCGTAAGGAGCGCGTCATCGATGACGTTCCGGTTGCGCTCTTCGGCGCGCCCGCGCGCGCGCGTGCGATTCCGAGGTTCGTCAAAGTGACCGTCTACGGCGCGCGCTCGATACTCGCTGATATGACTGTTGCCGATGTTAGCGTTGGTGTCGAGTATCAGGGCCCCACACGTATCTTCACTCCCAGTGTTACTCTCTCGCCTGGTTTGGCCGACCGCGTAGTGGTGCGGTCAGTCGAGCCTAAGACGGTGCGTGTCAGGTAGATAGTGCAGGTTAGACCGGTTCGTAGTACGGCATTTATGCGGAAGTTCGTATCTCTGAGTGAGTGAGTGAGGGACAAACTTCCGCCTGAAGGCCGTACTACGAACTTCTCCTGAGGAGCATTCGTTGATGCCGGGAAGCGCGGGACAAAGACTGTTCGGGACAGACGGAATCAGAGGGATCGCAGGCAGGTTCCCGCTCGATGACAAAACGGTGGCGATCATTGGAAGGTCGCTTGTATTGAACCTTGCCGGTGAGCTTGGCCGCGCGCCACGCATCGTTATCGGCCGCGACACCCGGGAGTCAGGGTCGCAAATCGAGCTGGCGCTTGCCCGCGGCGCCATGGCTGCCGGAGCTACTGTGCAGTCAGCGGGAGTCATCACGACGCCAGGCGTGGCTTACATCACGCGTGCGACGCCCTTCGATGCTGGCATCGTGATCTCAGCATCGCACAATCCGTATCAAGACAACGGCATCAAGGTCTTCGCCCCGTCAGGCAAGAAACTTGCCGACGAAATGGAACGCAGGATAGAAGCGGATGTCGCTGCCGCAATCGATCAAAGCGTGGGGTTGGATCATCAGCGGGGCGAGCTTGACTGGATGCACGATCAGGCAGAGAGAGAGCAAGCGTACCAGAAGAGTTATATCAACTACCTCGCGACCGACGTGGGTCGCGGCTTGAATCTGGAGGGTGTGAGACTCGCGGTGGACTGCGCAAACGGAGCAGCCTCGGCTATCGCGCCCGAGTTGTTTGCGCGCCTTGGTGCGCAAGTTGAAGTCCTCTCGGCTCAACCCGACGGACGGAATATCAACGAGGCTTGTGGATCGCTTCATCAGGAAGGCTTGCAGCGCGTGGTGGTCGATCGGGGGCTTGACCTGGGAATCGCTTTCGATGGCGACGCCGATCGTGCGCTGTTTGTCGATGCAAACGGAAGCCTCGTTGACGGCGATGCGACTTTGCTGGTTTTGGCTGGCTACCTTAAGAAGCGCGGGCAGCTAGTGGGTGATCTGGTGGTTGCCACCGTAATGAGCAATATCGGGCTTGAAATTGCTTTGCGGGACCGGGGAATTGAACTGATCCGCGCGCAAGTGGGTGACCGCTACGTGCTTGAAGAACTCTTGGCGCGCGGCGCGAAACTCGGTGGCGAGCAATCGGGCCACATAATCTTTCCGGATATCTCACTTGCGGGGGACGGGATAATCACTGCGATCGAGCTGCTGCGCGCGGTGCTGGATTCGGGCCTTTCGCTTGATCAGCTTGCGGCGCAGATGACTCGCTACCCACAATTGCTCGTCAACGTTCGCGTTCGCAGCAAGCCGCTGCTTGACACTCTTCCCGAAGTCAAGGCTGAGACTGAACGGGTCGAACGCGATCTGCAAGGTCGAGGGCGCCTCCTGGTTAGATATTCCGGGACTGAGAATCTGGCTCGCGTTATGATCGAAGGCGAGGACGAGATCAAGGTCAGAGAACAGGCAAACAGACTCGCTGAAGCAATCAGGAAAGCAATCGGCGAATAGTGCGGCGCACCTGGTCCCGCAGCTTCTTCTTGACCCTTATCAGACGAGTGCACTAACATCGAACTTGATCGCTACCAGGCCAGCCGGGAGGTACAAACATGAGAAGGTCATTCTGTTCTATCGCTCTTTTCGCTTGTATGGTGCTCGGGGCGGTGCCGGTGTTCTCTCAAGCGGCACGTGAGGCAACCATTGAAACGGAAACCAAGGCTAAGCTCGTTCTTCAGACCCGGCTCAGCTCTAAGCTGAGCGAGCCAGGCGATCCGATAAGAGCCGTGTTGGATGAACCGATCTACGTCAATGACCAACTTGTCCTACCGCGCGGAACCGAATTCATCGGCCGCGTCACTCAAGTGACTGCAGCCAAGCGCCCTCAGAAGCAAGGGAGCATTGCGATAGCGTTTGAACGAATCGCGCTCTCATGGGGCGAAGAGGCGGTATCGATCGTCGTGACAGCGGTTGACGACTGGGATAAAAACGAGAAGCTGAACGCCGACAGCGAAGGCAAAGTGAAAGGCGGACATCGCGGTGAGAAAACTGCTGAAAACGTTGGGCGCGGAGGCACGATTGGCGGCGCGGGTGCAGGCGTGATTATCCTCTCGGGCGGCTCTTATGGCGCAGGCGCAGCCTCGCTCGGTGGAGGGCTACTCGCGGGTTTGTTTTTGACGAAGGGCGGGGAAGTCGTCGTTAAGCCCGGAGCCGTCTTCCGTGTGAAGTTCGTCAAGCCCGTCACCCTGCCGGTGGTTCAGCAGCCGGGCGCGGCGCCTCGTTCAATTCAGCAAGATGATCCGAAGCCGCCACTCTTCGACAGAAAGCCTCCTAACCGGTGAAGACATGTGGCGCCGTACGAAGCGACTGATCAACTCCTACCTCGATGATCTGATCCAGCGTGTCAGCGGTCCTGATCGAGAAGCGCGTGGGGTCACATGGGCGGAAGTCGCGCGCCTCCACGAGCTCGAAGTTCAGACGCGCGCTTCAGCCAAGGTGCTCGAGAAGGAACTGGCTGAAGTCGGGCTGAAGATATTGGGCGTGGCTGAACGAGAGCGCATTTCAAGAGAGCGAGGCGATGAGGTTTCGGCTTCGGCCGCCGGAAAACAGCTTGTCGCGCTGAGTGCGCAGCGCGACCTGATCATGCAGCAGCTCGGCGAAGCCAATGCGGCGGCCGAACGCGCACGAACCTTGCGCGAGGAGCGCCGGCTTCAAGGCGAAGACCTCGTGACTGAGACTCACATAACCGCAATGCGCGAGAATCTGTCATCCATCCAAACGCCATTCGACAGCACGGATCCATCCGCGACAATCGATGAGATGCGCGAGCGACTGCGCCGTTCAGGAGGCTCGTTGACTGATAGCCGCGTCGCTGAGGCCGACCGCGAGCTTGAAGCCGAGCGCGCCCGTGCGCAAGTTGAAGACGTGCTCTCGCGGTACAAGCAAAGCGTCGCCGGCGGCGAGCCTCAGACTCAAGGAGCGCCTCCGCAAGCCGCTTCAACGGCGAAGCCCGCCACTAACGTTGTTGAGTCCGGTGCTGACGACGAAACGCCCGGTCAATCTAAGACGCTTGGCCGCACGGATGGCCCCGTCCGCCCGATTGACTAAGACGTCACCAGCAAACTACGAGAGATCACCGGACAGGTTGAATGCGTTGTTTCGTTGCTGCGCCGCCACTCCGAGAACAAGTTTCTTGCGCAGCCGCGGCGATGTGAATTTGAGCCTCAAGAAGGGCCGCTCAATAACATAATGAGAGATCGTGGCGAGAATGATCGTGACTAAGATAGCTCCCGCAAGTTGAATGATAACCGGATACGCCGCGAGGGCCTTTCGTGCCGAGTACATGGTCAGTTGCTGATAGAGATAAAGCGAGTATGAAATCCGTCCGAGGAACCTCACAGCTCCCCAGCCGGTCCAACCCCACGATCGCGTCGAACTGAAGGCGATCATCTGAACGATGAACACCGCAATCAACAGCGGTTCGATCGCAAACCCGAACACGTCGCGATACCGATCGATGTAGATCTCGCCCACATAGACCGAGATCATCAAGAGCGCGAGCGTAACTAGCGGCATTAGCGTGTTGGCGGAGGCGATACGCCACACCGATGAAAGCGCGCGTCTCTTGAGCAGGACAGCCAGCAAGCACCCCACCATCAGCGCATCAAGCCGCGTGTCGAACGCGTCTTGAATGTAAGCTTGATCGATGTGAAACCCGAAGCATAAGACCGCGCGATGAACCCACACCGCTCCGATCAGACAAACAAGAAACGCGGTCATCCTTCGGAGATTGCCGCGCAGCATTAGAAAGACAAGCGGCCACAGCAAATAGAACTGCTCTTCGATGGCGAGTGACCACGTGTGGCTGAATCCGTTGTTAGGGTCGCCATGGATTGCTGAGTAGTAGTTGCTTGTGTAAAACAGCGCGCTCCAGGCATGAGGCCACAAGACGGCTCTCCCAGTCCCCACCAGCAAGATAATCAACAGCAGCCAGTACGCGTAGAAAGCCGGGAATATTCGGAGAGTTCGGCGCTTGTAAAACGCCGCAAGCGACACTGCGCCGTAGCGCTCATTTTCCTTCAGCAGGAGCCAGGTGATGAGGAAGCCGCTCAGCACAAAGAAGATCATCACGCCGTGAGCGCCGGGGACCATCACGAAACCGAAGTGCGCGACGATGACCAGAAAGACGGCTAGGGCGCGCAATCCGTCCAGCGCGGGTATGTGCGATTGGGTGAGCTTCGAATCCAATTGGGCGGGCAACGACATACGTGGTTCTTCTCAACCAGTGACTTGCGGCAAGATACGCATATGCGTGCGCCGCTACCGTAGAGATATTCCGAATCGTTGCGGGTTTCCAGAATGTCTTTCTGATTTCTTGATGCTCAACGGCCCGGCTGATTGGGCGAACTCGGCAGGTCCTGTATGTTAAGGTCGCGCGGCAGATTCGAGAAACGCCTTCAGCTTTCTTGACCGCGACGGGTGGCGTAGTTTCCTTAAAGCCTTCGCTTCGATCTGACGGATGCGCTCTCGGGTTACGGCGAAATGCTGGCCCACTTCTTCGAGAGTGTGCTCGCTCCCGTTGGGACCAAGCCCAAAACGCATCTTGATGACTTTCTCTTCACGGGGTGTGAGCGACTTCAAAACTTCGTCGGTTATTTCGCGCAGGTTGACAGTTATTACCGCGTCGGCCGGATTCATGATCGTCTTGTCCTCGATGAAATCGCCCAGGTGCGAGTCTTCTTCTTCCCCGATCGGTGTCTCGAGTGAGATGGGCTCTTGCGCGATCTTCAAGACCTTGCGCACCTTCGAAACAGGGATGTCCATCTTCTTGGCGATTTCCTCGGAGCTAGGCTCGCGGCCGAGTTCTTGAACCAGCGCGCGAGACGTGCGTATGAGCTTATTTATCGTTTCGATCATATGCACGGGAATTCGAATCGTCCGCGCTTGATCGGCTATCGCCCGCGTGATCGCCTGACGAATCCACCAGGTCGCGTAGGTCGAGAACTTGTAGCCGCGCCGCCATTCAAACTTGTCAACCGCCTTCATCAAACCGATGTTGCCTTCCTGGATAAGGTCCAGAAACTGCAGCCCGCGATTGGTGTATTTCTTCGCGATCGAGACCACCAGTCTCAGGTTTGCCTCGATCAGTTCTTGCTTTGCAACGTTTGCCTCATGTTCGCCGGCGCCGATTGCCCCAACCGAGCGTTCAAGCTCAAGCGCCGAAGCATGCCAACGCGCCTCCATCTCAGCCAGCCGGCGTTCGGCGTCGCGAAGATTACGTCTCAACTCGCGCTCGTCTTCGTTCCACTTCTTCTTTTCGAGCGAACGGCGAGCCTTGTCTACGGCTGCGCGCGATTCGCGCGCGCGGTTGACCCCGTCCCGGATCATCGCGGTGAAGTGCTCCTGTTGTTGCATCACGAGGTCGAGAGCGCGCGCCCGGCGGCTCAGCTGTACACGCGCGACCGCAAGCTTGCGCCGCCGCCTCGGCAGTCTGGGTGATTTCTTCGGCTCATCGAGCACCCGGCCGTGGAGCTTGAGCATTCGAGCATAGCTCCTTTTCAGTTCGCCCATGGATTCAAGTGTCGCGGCCTGGTACTGCTCGATTCGCTCTTCAGTGATCGCTTCTTGCTCGCTGAAAGTTACGACTTCGCGGATGTGCAGCTCACCACGCCTGAGCCGTTCTCCAATCTGGAGCATCTCTTCTATGCAGATGGGCGAGCGAGATATGGCCTTGAGCACACGCTGGCGGCCTCGCTCCATGCGCCTCGCAATCGAAACTTCGCCGTCGCGGGTCAACAATGGGACGACCGCCATCTCGCGGAGGTATAGCCGCACTGGATCATTCGTCTTGTCCACAGAGCCCGGCGTCAGGTCGAGGTCGAGTTCCTCGTCGAGCGCGTCTTCGATCTTGCCGTCGCCGTTTGTTCCAAGCGCAGCAGCGGCGGCTTCGATGAACTTCTCGTCTGAATCAGAGATTGAGATTCCTTCGGCGCCGATCACATCGAGAATGGCCTCGATCTCGTCGGCGGAATTCATATCGGGCGGCAGAAGGCGATTTATGTCGTCGTAGGTCAGGTACTCCTTCTCTTTTCCTACTTCGAGAAGTTTCTCTACCTCGTCGGAATATTTTTCATTGATGTCGGACAACTCACGCTCTCCTGTGGGGGCGACACTTCACAGAGACGCTTTCAAAGCCAACTGTGAATTCGTACCCTCATTAAATAAATCTGTCAAGATGCTACGCGCGCAACCAGACAGATGTCATGCCGGCGGGAGCATTGTAATAGTTTCTTAACGTCTCGGATCAAACACAAAGCCACAAAGCCACGAAGAGAGTCGGTAAGATAAGTGCTCTTCGCCTTTGTGTCTTAGTGTCTTTGTGTTTGAATGATCTCATTCTGACAGCGCGAGCCGCCGCCTCTGGGTTTCTGTCTTCTGCTGATACAAGAGCAGTACGCGTTCGACGTCCTGCTCTCGTTCGGCCTGGCCGATTTCAATCTGAATCGCATCGAGCCTTCGTTCGAGTCGCCTGCGCCGCAGTGAAGATAGCGCCTCGGTCGCTTTCTTGAACAACGTCTCGAAATCCTCGCCTCCCGCCCAGTCAAGATCGCTCATCAATAACGCCGGCAAGAGCTCGCGTTCTGACTCCGATTCTACGCGTTCGATGAGATTGTCGAAGTGAAAGTCGATCGCATTGCTATCCATATCGATGACTGCCGCGAAAATGGCTCCAGTAGCCAGTTCTACGTAATCTTCCTCCGTGAGAGCCGAGATCATCGCGCGCCGCACTTCCTGGTTCGCTAGCATCAATTCGAGCAACTGGCGCTCGCCGACGGTGATCTCTTCGGCGGCGCGCACTCGCTTGTTGTCCAGCGACGGCTGCCGGTTCATAGCCGTGCGCTTCAACTCCTCACGAACGATGTGCGAGTCAATCTTTAGCCGGTCCGCGATCTGGCCGGCGTAGTCGGCGCGCGCTACCTTGTCGCGCATGCGCGCCAGGTGCGGGAGCATCGCGTTGATCGCGGCGACCTTTCCCGTCGGCCTCGATGTGTCGTGCGCGGCGATCGACGTGTCGATGATGTAGTCGATATAGGGCTGCGTCGTCTTGAGCAACTCGCGGAACCGCTCGACTCCGTGCGCTCGAACGAACGCATCCGGGTCTTGTTTAGTTGGCATTCGCAGTATGTTCACCTTGAAGCCTTCAGCCAACAGCACGTCGATGGATCTCATCGTCGCCGCTTGACCTGCAGAGTCCGGATCGAAGTTCACAACGATCTGCGGCTGGTCCATGTATCGCCGCAGAAGTCTGACCTGGTTGTCAGTCAACGCAGTGCCGAGGCTCGCTACAATATTGTGGACGCCTTCTTGAAACGGAATGATGCAATCAAGATAGCCTTCAACCAGAATTGCAAACCCTAGATTTCGAATCTCGTTCTTCGAGTGCGCAAGCCCGAACAAGTTGCGGCCCTTGGTATACACGGCGGTCTCAGGCGAGTTGAGATATTTTGGCTCGCCTTCTCCCATCACTCTGCCGCCGAATGCGATCACACGGCCTTGAGGGTCGGTGATTGGAAAGATCACGCGGGCGCGGAAGCGGTCGTAGACGCCTCCGGTGTCTTTCAACACTGCTAACCCGCTCGTATGAATTTCGTCGGTGGTGGCGCCCCGTAATCTGAGAAGAATGGTCAGCGCGTCCCTGCTATCGGGCGCGTAACCCAGGCGAAAGAATTTCGCGGTTTCTTCCTTGATCCCTCGGGATCGGACATACTCGCGGGCGCTCGCGCCATCTTCACTATCGTTCAATCGACCTTCAAAGAACTCTGCGGCCCACTCGTTCAGCCGAAGAATAGTGTCGCGGTCACGCTCGATTCTCTTATGGTCCTCGGTCTCTTCGACTACGGGGATCGGAATTCCGCTCTTCTGAGCGACTATTCGCACGGCCTCAGGGAATCCGCAGCCTTCGATTCGCATCACGAAATCAAAGATGCTTCCGCCGGCGCCGCAGCCGAAACACTTGAAGAGACCTTTGCCCGCGTGAACAGTAAACGAGGGAGTCTTCTCGGAGTGAAACGGACAACAGGCCACGTGGTTCGCGCCGCGCTTCTTGAGGCTGACGTAGTCGGACACGACTCGGACTATGTCGCCCTGATTCTTAACGTCGTCAGCAAAGCCTCGCGGCAGACGCATCACTTGATCCAATCGTGAGGAACTTCGAAGGAGCAGCCGGTTCAACAGAACTAGAGAATTTCTAGCAGCAAACAATAAACCGCGCAAGGTGGAATCAATCCCTGGCCAACCCTACGCTTCGCCGCTACCACCGACGAGGAGGCACATCTCAGCACTATAGGAGTGCGGGAGGAGACCGAGCGGGAGTGTGCCGCAAGGCGTCGCAAAGAAGGGCGATCAATCCCGAATCAAGGCGTCATTAATACGGCACTTAGCTGTAGTGAAACGCTAACAACTGCGAGTAAAACGCCGATTAGCGTCAGGAGCCAGTTGATGCCACGGGAGTGAACGGCTTTCAGGGTACGGTACCAGGCGAGTGGGATCTGCCTAGTGAAAACTGATACGAGCTTACGTAATAGCCAAACTAGTGGGTACGCCATATACCAATGGTCTTGAGGCGTAGTGAAGCGCTCGCCGAGCCAACTTTTTCGTGGCTGTATCGGACTCGATATGAATGCCAATGTGATTGTGGAGCGATGTGTTGTGACCTTCGTGTAAAAAAAGCTGAAGGAAATCGCACACACCGCTGGCGCAGAGGAGGAGACCGATGATCGAAAGACCCAGCTCAATGCGATGACTGCGCGCGCTGATCGCAGCATTTACAAGGCCCCAAATTGAGACGCTGAGCAAGAGAAGGAAGGTCATGAAACTGGCGATCATGATGGTCAAGAGCTCAACCACAAGCTCGATGAGGCAACGGTTGAGCAAGGCCTGCCAATCACGGTTGCTTAAGGCCCGCCAATCTTCGGCGGGATCTGTAGGAAAGATCTTTGAGTGGGCAGCAGAGAAAAACGTACCGGCGGGCTTCGAGAAGATGTATTTTGCGAGCCGTTGGCCGCCCCTGCGGATCAGCTCCGGCGTCAAAATCCCGAGCGAAAGCGAGACAGCAGAAGCCACGTTTAGAAACAAAGATAGGATGACTAGTGCCACGCTGTGGCGGCCTGTTAGAAGCGCCGGGCGGTGAAGCCACGTTTAGAAACAAAGATAGGATGACTAGTGCCTTGCTCATTGACATATCATTGTGGACGGATTGTGAGTTGAGCGGTCCGGATTCATCACCAGCCCAAGAAGCCGATCGATTCTAGGGCATCTTCATCGTCGCACAACGACCCCCGTTTACAGGGATTACAGACCGAAAAGGGCGCGGGCATCGCTACCGCGGCGCTTCCCTGATCGAGGCCTTGCGGCTATCCCTCGAAGTCGTTACCACGGGTTATGTTTCAACCACTCGATTACTAGGTTTCTAAAATCGATAAATGTGAGCTCGCTTTGAATCTGTTTGAAGGTCTCACTGTATAGCGGCAGATCGGTCTCAAACAAATGATAACGCTCGGCTATCTTAGAGCCGCTAGGTATCCTTACATCAGACACAGAATCATTAAGCCAATTTCTAACCAATCTTATCGCAATATCAGGCTCGCGATTATGCGCTGAGATATCCTGACCCGCAATATCTGAACAGAATTCTTGGTAGCGATACTGATCTCGATCCAGCACGAGGCACAGTTTCCGCTTTTGATTAGGGCTGCCATATCTCTTTGCCCAAGAACATTCCTAACTCCAGGGGCATATTAAAGCGCGGTAAATGGTGAGAGGGATCCAACTCTGTCAGCGAGATATCGTGAATGCCGAACTTGCACTGAGATATCATCTTGAATATCTTCTCGATTCTGACTTGGCTAGCGTCGCTTACTTCTAATGCACATCGAGCGATGCATCCACAGTCTTGAACTGTGAAGACTATGGCTTCAAAAAGAGACCGGTATTGACCGTCAAAAGGGCAGTTGATGAACACACTATACTCATAAGCTGACGCTGCCATTTATAGTCGCTTAGGACCTTAGCCTCTCGGGATGTTGGGATCACGACCGAACTTATCTTTCATCTCGATTCTTCCATTCCTCGAATGAATGACCAAGTTTACGCGCTTGTTCTGACTCAAAGCTCTTGCGTAATCAACAGCCTGACGCCTTGTCTCAAAGACTTCGGTGACTGCCTCTTGTCCGGTCTTTTTGACCTTCCACCCAGTAGGAGATGGAACAACGTGGACCGCGTTGACAACCGATCGTATCTGTCTTCGAGCAATCCTCCCTGTTTGAGAAGATCCCTTAATTGTTCGTTTCTGCATAACCCCCTCACGCTGAAGGCACCGTTTTGTTATTGGTACTTTGAATAGGAAACCAACGAGTGTCAAGTAGAATTGAGAACTAGAACTGATCAACGGTCCGGGACTCTGAGACGTGGGAGGAGACCTCAAGGGTGGCAAACCTATCAGTCTTGCGTGATTGGTGCGCATCGACTCGACGACAACCGAAGTTGGTCGGTGCCCGCTGCTTCAGGGCTCAAGCGTCATTGATCTCGCGGCCTAAAGCTGATGTGCTGGCTGGCTGCCAAACATCGGTGCTTGGCACGATTCGTCTGAACCAAGAACAAGAGCCGACCATGTCAACTTCTTCGAGCGGACGTGCTATGCTATTGCCTATTGGAAGCGCTCGACAAGCCAAACGATGGTTAAGCTACCAAGAAGGAGGTCCCTATGCGCGACTTTGATAGTCAGAGACACAGCTATTCACAGTCTGAGCCGTGGTCCGCTCGCGCTGGAGCCGGAGCGCAACCGCTCACGGCCGCCGATGCAAGCGTCACCGACCGCATCGCCTTCATCCGCAAAGTCTATGCGCTGTTCTTTGCGGCGACGCTGTTCGCGATCGGCGGCGTCTTACTCGGGCTCGCTTTTCCGCCGCTGGTGAGTCTTGCTATTGAGCATCCGATGATGATGTTCATCGCGATGATCGGAGGGGTGATGGGCGCGCAGGCGGTGCGCCACGTGCCCGGCGTCAACCTCGCAGCCCTGTTCGGATTCACAACCTTGACCGGCGTTATCATCTCGCCTGTGCTGTACGTGATAGGCAGGACTAACCCCGCGTCGATCCTTCAGGCAGGCGTGATGACAGTGGCTATTTTTGGCGGGCTGACGGCATACGTGTTCGTCTCGCGGCGCGATTTCAGTTTTCTCCGCGGAATGGTGACGGTGGGACTGGTGGTGGTGATCGGGGCCGGCTTGATGAACATCTTCTTCGTGGGTTCGCTTGGGTTGGGCTTTGCGATCTCTGTAGCGGCGCTTCTTCTGTTCGCCGGCTTTGTCTTGTACGACACGTCAAACATCATTCGGCGGTATCCGACGAACGAATACGTCGCGGGGGCGTTGTCACTGTATCTGGATGCGTTCAACATTTTCCTCGCCCTGCTTCGGATATTGAATAGGCGATAGCGCGGGTCCGATCTCCGTGAATCCCGAGGGCAAGCCGGAATAAAGCCAGGGCGGAGTCCGCGGACCCTCGGGCAACTCGCTGCCTGTACAATGAACCCACGTAGAGCCCTGGCCCCAAGGTTAGTGCCTCGCACTGCGCCGAAGCTCAAAGCGCCAAAGTGAGGGTCAGCTTGACCGCGAGTGCTTCCCGCGTATAATCATTCGTTTAACCAACTCAAGCCTCCGCTGACATGCTGTAATGAAAGACTTCCGCATACTACTCAAGAACGTCAGACCTTATGCGGGGCTGTTTGCCGTAGCTTTCCTTCTGATGACGCTGGTCGGGCTGTTCGAAGCCGGCCGCACCGCGCTGCTGAAATCCGTCATTGATATACTGTCTGGAAATCCCAACGGAGCCAGCGGGGGTCTGGCGGCTCGCATCAACGTGAGCCATTATCTTCCTTCCGGGACGAATCCGCTGCCGCTCGTAGCTGTGCTGCTGGTTACGTTCACCGCGATACGGGGAGCCTCTGAGTATTTCTCTAATGTTCTGATGTGGCGCATCGGAGTCGGAGCCGTCGTCGATCTACGCCAGCGATTGTACGATCACATACTTCAACAATCGAGCGAGTTCTTCACTGAGCACCCGACCAACAACCTGACGGCGCACATAATCAGCGATGCTGAAAAGGTACAGGTCGCGGTGTCGACGCTGCTCGCGGACCTCTTGCGCGAAGGTCTGACCTTTCTCGCGTTGCTCGCTTTAGTGTTCGTTCTCAGCTGGCGGCTGACGCTTGGGACCGTTCTGGTCGGGCCGCTCATTTACCTCCTCACAGTGAGGTTTGGCAGAAGGCTCCGCCGCATCGCGCACTCGACCCAAGAGGGTACAGAGGACGTGTTGGACATCGCTCAAGAGACGATCTCGGGTCATCGAATCGTCAACGCGTTCGGAATGGAGCAGTTCGAGCAGCGCAAGTTTCGCGAGGCGCTCGTCCACCTTGCTCGCACTCAAGTCCGAGCCGCGCGCGTCGTCTATCTATCTTCGCCGATCCTGGAACTGTTAGGCGTTTTGATCGTCGCCGCCTTCTTGCTCTATGCGCGTCACGAGATTGCGGCGGGCGCGATGGATCTCGGCATCTTCGCAATCTACATAGTCGCGATGCTTCAGATGTACGACCCGCTGCGCAAGCTCTCGCGGATTCAGAACTATTTTCAGCAGTCGTTCGCCGCGACCTCGCGAATCTACAAGCTGCTGGACACTCACACCGAAAAGCGCGACCGGCCCGATGCGATCGAGTTGCCGCCGCTCGGAGAGCGAATCGAATTTCAGAATGTCTCGTTCAAGTATCAGGATTCGAACGACTGGATTCTGAAGGACGTGAGCATTGAGGTTCAGCGCGGCGAAGTCGTCGCGCTGGTCGGGCTATCGGGGGCCGGCAAGTCTACCCTGACGAATCTGCTGATGCGATTTTATGACCCGACGCGCGGTGAGATACTGATCGACGGCACGGACATACGAGACGGGAAGCTGGCGAGCCTTCGGGCGCAGATCGCGCTCGTGACGCAGGAAGTGATTCTGTTCAACGACTCGATCATCAACAACATCGCTTATGGCGGAGCGGATTTTGATCGCGAGAGGATCGAGGCCGCTGCGCACGCCGCTTACGCGCACGACTTCATAATCGAGCGCGGCGGATACGAGACTCTGATCGGCGAACGCGGCGTGAAGTTGTCCGGGGGCGAGCGTCAACGAATTGCGATAGCTCGCGCCATCTTGAAGGACGCGCCGATCCTCGTGCTGGACGAGGCGACGTCTGCGCTCGACACGCAATCTGAGCGATGGGTTCAGCGAGCGCTTGCTAACCTGATGCAAGGCCGAACGACTATAGTAATAGCTCATCGGCTTACGACGATCCACCGCGCGGACAAGATCGTCGTCCTTGATCGCGGGCGCGTGGTAGACACCGGAACGCACGATCAGTTGATGTCGCGCGGTGGGATTTATCGCGACCTCTACGAGCTGCAGTTTTCGGATGAGCTAATAGGAGAAGAAGGGGAAGCAGTAAGTAGTCAGTAGTCCGTAGTCCGTAGTCCGTAGCTCGGAGTCGGATGTCAACTAAACGACGGACAACTGACTACAGACTACTGATCAACTACGGACTACGGACGAATACTTATGATCAAAAGCATGACCGGATTTGGGCAGGGAAGCGCCGAAGGCGACGACTTCCGCGTGCGAGTGGACATTCGCTCGGTTAACAACCGCGCGCTCGACGTACACACACGGCTGCCGCAGGAGCTGTCGAGCCTCGAGGTGACCTTGAAGAAGCAGGTTCAAGCAGCGGTCAAGCGTGGACGAGTCGACGTGACCATTTCCGTCGAGCAATTGAA
>JBGQGO010000042.1:0-17259 GCA_041497455.1 Blastocatellia bacterium
CCCGCGATCGAAAGCCATCGCAACGCGCGAGGCAATGTGTGGCTTTCCCCGCTTCCCCGCGAAATGACTCCGGATAGCTTTGTCTGCCGCTTCGCTAATCTTGTCGGTTTCCCAGTCGCAGTACTCTACCGAATCAACGAACGCTTCGAGAAACGCCGAAGTCAATTCGAGTGCATCATCGCTCGAGACTCTTCTGAGAACGAAACTCGTGCTGGCCGGTCTCGCCCTATCGGGCATCGAGACTATCACTCCATTCTCTCGCGGAGTAATATGCGCGCGCCCGTCCCAGTACTCGTACTTCAAGCCGGGCCGCATTGGAAGCAGCTCGAACTCTTCCATGCTCATCTCGGGATGCTCACTCTTCACGCGGCCAATCTTGAATCAAGTCGGGCAGGCCACACAACCTGATCGCGTCCGCGTGTTCGTAGTTCGAAGTTCAGAGTTCAAGCTTTAGCTTGCTTCCAGGGCTTTACCCGATCGAATCACGCAAGCTAAAGCTTGAACTCTGAACTCCGCCTGAAGGCCGAACTACAAACATCCAGGGTAGACCTCACAATTCGTCGAGTGGTATCGTCTTAACCTCTCAACAGCAGGAGGTAGCCATGACCAGCCAACCCAAACAAGCGCCCTCGCCCAGAGGCGGAAGCTTTCTAATCGAAGACCGCGCCCCTGAAGACATCTTCACTCCGGAAGACATCAGCGAAGAGCAACGTATGTTCGCGCGCGCCGCCGAAGAGTTCCTTCGCAAAGAAGTCATTCCGCGCGAAGACGCGATCTACGCAAAAGACTATTCGGTCCATCGCGAGTTGATGCAGAAGGCCGGCGAGCTTGGCTTGCTCTCGATCGACATACCCGAGAAATACGGCGGGCTTGGCTTGCACAAAGTCAGCTCAGCCGTGGTCGGCGAGCAGTTCGCTCTGCAAGCTTCATTCGCCGGAACGCAAAGCTCGCACGTCAACATCGGCACCCTCCCGATAGTGTTTTTTGGGACAGAAGCTCAGAAGCGCAAGTACCTCCCCCTCCTCGCAAGCGGCGAATGGATCGGCGCGTACGCTTTGACCGAACCGCAGTCGGGCTCCGACGCGCTTGCGGTAAAAACCAAAGCCGTGCTTTCCCCCGACGGACGGCATTACATCCTCAACGGCCAGAAGATGTGGATCACCAACGGCGGCTTCGCCGATCTGTTCACCGTGTTCGCGAAAGTTGACGGCGAGAAGTTCACCGCGTTTCTGGTCGAACGCGGGCCGGGCCTGGTGAGCGGTCACGAAGAGAAGAAGCTCGGCATCGACGGCTCGTCAACAACCCCGCTGATGCTTGAAGACTGTCACGTCCCGGTCGAGAACGTCCTCGGCGAAATAGGCCGCGGGCACAAGATCGCTTTCAACGTTCTGAACATCGGACGCCTGAAACTCGGAGCCCGGTCGGTCGGCACGATCAAGCTCTCGCTTCAGCAGTCGGTTCAGTACGCCAAAGAGCGTCATCAGTTCGGCCAGCCTATCGCCAACTTCGGGCTGATCAAACACAAACTGGCCGAGATGACGATTCGCGCCTACGTCGGCGAGTCGATCCTTTACCGCACGCTTGGAATGATCGATGAAGCTCTCGAACAAGCCGACAAAGACGATCCGGCTCAGGTACTGCGAGTGCTCGAGCAGTTCGCCATCGAGTGCTCGATCATCAAGGTGTGGGAGAGCGAAGCGCTCGCTTACGTTGTAGACGAAGAGGTCCAGGTGTTCGGTGGCTATGGCTACTCGAAGGATTATCCGGCCGAGCGCGCTTATCGTGACGCTCGCGTCGCGCGTATCTACGAAGGCACCAACGAGATCAACAGAATCGTAATCGGCTCACAGTTGCTTCGTCGAGCTGCCGCCGGCGAGCTGGCGTTGTTCGAAGCAGCCGCGAACGCAATCGAACCCGGGCCCGGCGCAGGCGAGACGCTGAACATGAGCCGCGCGAATGTCGCATTCAGCGAGGAGTTGTTGCTGGTGCAGGCAGCGAAGTCAATGACACTCGCGTCGATCGGCGCCGCCAACCGGGCTTACGGTGACGGCGCGCGCAACGAGCAGGAAGTAATCGCGTTGATCGCCGACATGGTGATGGATGTGTACGCGATGGAGAGCGCTCTGTTGCGTACTCAGCGGCTGTTGACCGGTCGCGGGATCGAGAACACTCTCATACAAGGAGACATCACACGCGTGTTCACTCGCGACGCTGCGTCGCACGTCGAGAGAGCCGCTCGCGCTGTCGCCAGCGAGACCGAAGACGAGAAGTGCTCGGCGGCTATTGATGAGCTTGCGCATCGTTCGCCGATGAAATCTATCGCGGCCCGCCGCCGAATTGCTGATGCGGTGATCAACGTGGGAAAATATTTCTTGAGCTGATTATCGAAACGACTCTTGGAGCGCCGCTGCGACGTGCAGCGCGCAGCAGCAGGCGGTCTACGCCCCGCTTCGGTCGTGATATATTGAACTTAAATTGAACTTGGGAGTACCCCTAATGAAAACGTTGCAAGAGATCGAGGACGCGATTGAAACTCTGCCGCTGCCGGACCGGTTTCGACTCTACAACGACTTGCCGCAACTGATCGGTCGTGGCGTTGAGGACCTCGATTGGCAGCGATTGGCAATCGAACACTTCTTCGAAGACGACTCAGCCGACGATGAGGCTTATGATCAAATTTGACGCCGGCGACATCGTTCTCCTGGAGTTTCCATTCTCGCACTTACAGGGAAGCAAACGCCGGCCCGGATTGGTGCTCGTTAGCGAGGACGCAGATGTATTGCTGGCCCGCATCACAACTCAAGCAGCACGGCATTCGTCGGATATAGCATTAGTTCATTGGGCAGCGGCTGGCTTACCGAAAGCTTCGACTGTCCGCCTGACTAAGCTTGCCGCGATTGATCGCCGTTTGGTTCATCGCAGAATCGGCCGGCTGCACCCTGAAGACGCTCCTGCGGTGGCTGAGGCATTGACACAACTCTGTGCGGTCATAGCAGCGGGGCTACAAACATAGCTCTGAAGCTCGAATCTTGGCGCTTGGAGTTACAAGAGAAGATGAACTACGAACGGTTCGAGCGATTGAGGGAAGGCGTTATCGAGGCGGGACAAGTTTTGCGCGGTGAACGCAAGCCAAGCCGCGAGTTCACCTACCAGATAGAGGTGTCTCAACGTGGTAAGGGCGCTCAACCAGAATGGGCAATTTGCGTGACGAGCGACGAAGACGCGCTGATACCGCTCAAGCTTTACAGAATCAAATATTCAAAGACCGGGTATGTTTCCGTAGTTGATGAAGAAGGTGAAAAACTTTGTCCGGCGAGTTGGTTCGTGCCCGCGCGCCTTGCCCCTGAAGTGAGACAACAGGTCGCCGCGCTTGCCTCGTGACGAATAGCTAGTTTTCATGCGACGCTCCGCTTGACCGCATAGCCGGTTGCCTTTAGGCTTTGACTGTCATGAGCGACACGTTTACGGTGAGTCTGCCGCCTTCAATTCGCAAAGAGCTTGATGCTCTCGCTAAACGCACAGGCAAGAGCCGAAACCAGGTAGTGCGCGAAGCCGTTCGCCGGCAAATCGCATTGGAGAGGTTCCGCGCGCTACGCGAGCAGCTTGTTCCCAAGGCTCGGGCACGGGGCATCTATACCGACGAAGACGTCTTCAATCTTGTCTCGTGAGAGTCCTCCTCGATACCAACGTCCTGTTCGCCGCTTTTGTCACGCACGGCGTGTGCGCGGGCTTGTACGAAGAATATTTGTTACAGGCAGAGATCGTTGTTTCGAATCACATCCTAACCGAGCTTGCAGAGAAGCTAGTCAGCAAAGGCAAGTTCACAAAGGGTGAAGCGCAACAGGTCGTCCGAGCGGTTCGGAAGGATGCGGAATTGGTGTCACCTGCGCCACTGGCCAAACCGATCTGCCGCGATCCAGATGACGACTGGGTACTGGCAACTGCGGCCGCAGGCGAGGTCGATGTGATCGTGACGGGTGACAAGGACCTGCTGGTACTCAAGCGATTCCAAAGCATTCCGATCGTCACCCCGCGCGGCTTCCTTGAGCTGCTCCAGCAGCAACAATGACGAACACGGGAAAGTACAGCGACAAGGGTCGAACTACGAAGCGATCAGGGTTCTTGGCATGAGAGTGACATCTCTAGGGACGTTTCGAGTCGGTTCGCCCCGCAAAGCGGGCGAGGGCTTGCGAGTCGGCACAGTCCGATTTCTGCCGCGCGGAGTGAAGAAAGAAGACTACGCGCGATTGGACTACTTCGACGTCTGGTTTCCGCTGCTGGCCCCAAGCTCGGGGTTGCTCAAGTGGCTGAAGAGCCGCGACTGGCCGAGCGGGCAAGTCAGATGGTCGAAGTTCAGAGAGCGCTACGTGGCCGAGATGAACAAGACCGACGCCCGCCAAGCGATCAAGCTTCTTGCAGAGTTAGCCAGAGCTACTCCGCTGAGCATAGGGTGCTACTGCGAGAACGAGTCGTTCTGTCATCGCTCGATACTGCGTGAATTGATTGAACACGCGGCGGACGCTTAGAAGCGCGGTCGGCGGCGTTTGGAAGTCACAAGATCATCATCGACCCAGGACATTGACAGCCTGGGCGAGCAGATGTGCGAGGCTGCTAGTCGGTGACACCGCGTCATCAGGAATAATGGCGTACGACCACGGCTTTCCACCTTTGGTTGCAGTAGCGACTTGGCACCACCCGTTCGCGGCACGAGCTTTCTCCTTGGTGTCGTCAGTTCCCAACTCATCGCGAGCCTTGACCTCGATCAAGTAACGGTTGGTCGCAGTCTCTGCGACGAAGTCCACGTTGTAGGTGCTGCCCCGCGAATAAATCGGCATCTGGTTCGCTGGCGGCCGCACCCATTTCAAGACTTCGGTGTCGTCTTCCAACGCGATCGCGCAGCGCCGCTCGGGATCCGAATCGAAGCCTGTCCGGTTGATGATCGACTTCTTGATCCCGCTGAACAGGAACCGCCTGATCTGGCTCTTGTTGTCGAGCGGCTCGCGCAGATTTATCTCTCCATCCTTCTCGCGAATTGACTTCGAGAACGTCTTGAAAACAATAAAGTCCGCCCGCACTTCGTGTGTGACCTTGGTGTCGTCGTAGATGTGAGCGTAGACTTGCTCCGCCAGGTCTTTCACGATCGAGTGGCCGTATTGATGAACAAGGCGCCCAAGCTCCTCTTCCGGTTTGCCGAGCGCGGTTAGGTAGTCCGACGCTAGCTTCAGCGCTCGATCCTTGTCCTCGACAGCGTCGAACTCTTCAACCTCATCGAACAGGGTAGCCGCCAGGTAGGCAACCGGACGCTCTATTTCTTCAAGCGTCAACGCTTCGCCCGTCTCTTGCTCGGCTGTCATTAGATCTGCCGAACGCACGCGCTGCTCGACCAGATCAAAATCGCTCGATGGCTTTGGTTCAAACGTGGTAAACCCGAGCTTGGGGTCCGTGTAGGTTCGGATATCCGGGATGTCGATTTGCAGCGCCAGCGCGTCCACTTCCTGCTCAATGCGCTCTCGCAACTCGCGTGCAATTTTGTCCGCGTCAACTGGCACTGCAGTTTCTTCGGCGCTCGGGAAAAGGCTTGGCTGAGTCCCAGCCAGCCCAGCGGCCGGCGCCGCACCACCTGCAGCCGCTGCCGCACGTGCTGCTCCAAGCTCCTTCGACCGCGCGAGCTTCTCGGCAGCTTGCTGCACGTGGAAAGCAACCGCATCCAGAGGGCCGTCGTGCTCGATCCCGATCCGCGCTATCTTCAGATCGTTATCGGCTTTCTGGAGGAGTGTCGTTGCAATGTCAAGATCGCTTTTCATAGAGCACTCTTCCTTCACGTATGGCCCTGGTCGTCACGTAGTTGCGCACCTCGGCCCAGTCTTCGACCTCCTGAGGCGTGCGCCACAGGATGTCGGTGGGAGCTGGGATGCGACCGAGCGCCCGATAGGCCGGTATGCTCCGCCTGTGCGGCGGTTCCGTTGAGTCCTTGATAACCAGAAGATCCACATCGCTGTCGGGCCTGGCATCCCCGCGAGCTCTACTGCCGAAGAGAATTATGCGGTCAGGATCGATGGCCTCGACTAGCCTGCGCACCATCTCTTGAAGCAAGGGTTCATCTACAATGACTTGGTACATGGCTCTATTTTCCTTCCTCGAAGGCGCACTTGGCCAGCAAGTCTCGCGGGATCTTCTTGACCTCGATGTTGTCGGGAATTTTCAGCCCTCTGACGCGGCGAGTGCAGTACATCAACATCGTGTCTTCATCTCCGAGGTCCGCGCCCAGGGCGTCCAGATGCTGTTGTGTGAGCAGCTTTGTGGTGACGTAAAGAAAATGATGTTCACTCGACGCGCCATGCCAGCGGTCGTTTTTGCGGTAGCGGAAGTTCTCGATCTTGCAGATGGCGCGAATGAGCATCGTGGCATCGTACTTCGGGTTGATGATGTACACGGGCTTCTTGGGAGTTGAGAGTTGTTTGTCTTTGACTAGCAAAGATTCAGCAAGCCGGTAGAGCTTGAACCCACCTCCACCTTGCCAATTGACCACGGGGCTGACGCCGCCTTCGTCGGTGCCATCAACCACGCTTCTGAGGCGTGGCAGTATGTGAGAGAAGCAATGTGCACCCAACTCCACCATTAACCATCTCCGACCTATCTTCTGCGCTACAGCGCCCGTTGTACCAGTTCCCGCGAAGGAGTCCAATACCCAATCGCCGGGTTCAGTGGAGATTGAAAGAATCCGTTGTATCAATCGCTCGGGTTTCGGAGTCTGAAAGACGTCGGCGTCGTCCGGTACGACTGCCATCACTTCTTTCTTGGCCTCTTGAGTGTTACCGACTTCATTGTGAAACCAAATTGTCTGTGGAACGATGCCTTGCATCACTTCTGACAAGAAGCGTTTAATGCGCGGCTGATTGTTTCCAGTCTTTCCCCACCAGATCCGATTATCTCGGTCCATCTCTCCAAACTTCTCTTTAGACACTCGCCAGTACATTCCCTTCGGCGGTCCGGGAATGACGCGACCTGTACGCGTACTGATTGGATAAGTGCCAACTGAGTAGTAGTTCCTCGCAGACAGGTCGCCCGATGTCCAAGGGCCCCGTGGATCGTCGTCTGGATTCTTGTAGCTGGCATCATGCTTTTCACTACGGGGAAGCAGGTTTCGTTTCCACAGTTCCTTCTCGCGAGCGTACAGCAAAATGTGATCGTGCATGTCGGAAAGATGCCGCGCTGTGCTCTTAGGTGAGAATATCTTTTGCCAGATCACGTGAGACACAAAGTTCTGTCTCCCGAAGACCTCATCGCAGAGAACCTTGAGGTAGTGGCATTCATTATCGTCGATTGAAATCCAAAGGCTACCGTTACTCGCAAGGAGATTCCGAAGTATCTCTAGTCTGTCCCTCATCATCGTCAGCCAGATTGAGTGCTCCAACCCGTCGTCATAATGCTGGAACGCATAACCGGTGTTGTAAGGCGGATCGATGTAGATGCACTTGATCCTTCCTGCGAAGTCTTGCTCCAGCGCCTTCAACGCTAGGAGGTTGTCGCCGTGGATAAGCATGTTCTCCGAGCGCGGGTCCCCGTACGAAAGCGCCGAGTCTTCGACCAATACGCGCGGCTCAAGCCGCGTACGTTCCTCCTTTCCAACCCATACCAGCTCAAGCTTCGATTTACCCACAGTTACTCCTCCGCGACATTTTTGTTTTCGAATATCCCTGAGAAGATCATTTCGAATTCGGGAACGGCCTGACCAGAATCTCCTACAGGGATCTGGTCGCACAGCGCAACTGCCAGCTCTCTTGTATCTATCTTCTGAATGAAGTCTAAAGCCCTAGATGGCTTGTCAGGTCCTTGAATACCAGCCGGGAAGTAGGCCTCGATCTTGCCGCGCTCAAGAAGATATACGTCGCATCCTCTTAAGAGAGCCAATAGCTCCCGTTTGAGTCTAAGGGCGTCTGTGTTGGACGAGTCTTCAAGGACTGACCGTCTGCTCAATGCAGTCTCTGGCGCAAAAAACGACTCGCCAGCAGCGCGAAGGTCTTTGCTGCTCGCGTCTCCTCTTTCGCATCTTTCGTGCGCTTCGCACAAGGCTTCCCATCGGCCACGTCTGGTCGGTGACTCGGCAGTTTTTTTCAAATGGTCAGACGAAAGCTGCGGCTCTACGGCTTTGTTTGCGATGACCCTATCGACTTCTGCCAGGAGTTCCGCTCGTTGTGTCACGCAGGATTCAATTGCGCCAAGGTGTTCAAATCCATCTACAATACAATCCAGGTCAGCGAGCACGATGGTGCGCACTTCAAATGCCCCGAAGAACTCTCTGTATCGGCCAAAGCTGCCTTTTCCCTGGACGCGGCAAAGTGCGATTCCCGAACGCTCAAACGACCACGATGGCTTTAGGAGGTGCGCTAGATGAGGGAAGACTAGGTAGTCGGTATCTCCCTCGACGAGGACAACAGTATCGGCGAAGAAGGCGGTGTTATTTGTTTCGTAGCTGATGAGCTGAAACCTAGTCTTGTTATCAACTGAAGTCAGGTCTACAGGTAATGCGTGCCCGAAGGGTTTGCCTTGAGAACCAGGGTCCTGTCTTTTCGTGAGCTTTACAAAGGTGCCAGTCTGGTCTGCGCTGAAAAACAACGGCGAGTGTGTGCTCAAGACAACGTGATTTGTTTGCCCGATTTCACTGAGCGCATCAAAGAGAAATCTTTGGGCAGTTGGATGGAGATACAGTTCCGGTTCCTCGAACAGGAAAAGATACCCTGAGGATGGAGCCGCCGACTCGGCCAGTTGAGCCCGCCGTTTAAGCTCAACATAACTCCGAAGAATAGAGAAGGTGACTGCGCGCTTTAGCCCGTCCCCCTTTGTCTCGATGAGACCCTTAACACCGTCATCCGCCCAGACCTCTGCATTGGATAGCACAGTCTTTATGTCCGGTGGCGGTATATGTATGCTGATTCCGACTGAACCAAAATGCTCTTGTACGAATCGCTCAACCGTCGACTCCACAGTCTTAACGGCGTCCAGTCGATTGTCCACTGATGTGCCATCGCCCTGCTCAATCACATTCAGTTTTTTCTTCAAGTCCCTAAATTCCTCTTCGGCCTCGCCAAGTTCAGAAGAGATAGCGGTCAGCAGGATTCCTAGTAACTTTCCAAAGGAAGTGCTGTCTTTCGTTTTAATCTCATCGCCCAAGTCCTTCACGGCTGGAATGTAAATTGGCTCGGGCAGGAAGGAGCGAATGCTGTTGTCGATCCCTGTAGGGAGATCCATCTCTCGTTCTTCTTTGGCTTCATCGGGAACGTGACTTGCGAGTTCCGCAACGAGCTCCTTTACGCGTGTTTGGTTAGTCTTCGCATCAACTGCCCCTTCTAACTCCGGGAAAGCTTGAATAATCTCGTCCGCAAAATCATTGCCGGGCTTCTTGCCTTTTGTGAGCGAATCAATCTGCTCTGCCGAAAAGCGAGGATCAGATGGAACCAATGTGACGCATTTGAGGCGATGCGTTCCGTCCGGATCGTATCGTCGCACGAGAGTGACGGAGTTGTTTACGAGCAGCGGTTCAAACCTGGGTCTGTGTTCTTCAGCAAGAAGCTCAAGGTCAGACTCAGTAACTTCCTCAAATCGAACAGAGATCGTAATGTCTTTGCTTTCGTCGTAGAAGTATGATGCATTGAGCTTGCGCCCCTCGACGAATAGCAACAGCGACTGAAGCAACGAGGACTTCCCCGAGTTGTTCTGACCAATGATACAAACGAAACGGGACATAGGAAGACTAACATCTCGAAGCGCTTTAAAGTTCTGCACCGTGAGCTGTGCGATTCTCATCTTACCCCTTTCCAACCCACATGAGTTCTGGTTTACCTTTCGCTTTCACAGCTTCTCTAAGCCTCGCCGGCGGGCGCCATCGAGCCGGGCGAGATCAAAGGGTACATCCTTCGCCCACTACAACGGCACTCCCAATAACTCCCGCTCTTGTTTCGATTCGGAAGTTCCCCACACGCGCTGCACAACAATCGCTTGGCTAGTTCAAGAGTCCGCTCAGCGAACGTCCGCACATCCGCGTCCGGAATTTCGAAGCCTGGAACACTGAAGTGAGCGCCGACCTCATTCCGGACCCAACTCCATTCGGTCGCAGCGAGAATTAGCGGCCTCAACTCCGTACTCGTTAGTGGTGCAGTCGCGCCTGCGGGCCACTCCTCGACCTTGAGCAGCTTTGCCAGCTTTGAATCAATACTGCCCGCTAGCACACCGAGCGAAAACTTCTGGTCCACTTGAAGCGGTACTTTGCCCCGGTTCATCGCGATGAAGCGAAGTAATTCCTCGAGGAGTATTCCCGCCTTAGATGCGATCGCTTGTCTGTCTCCGCTCTTGACGGCGTCTGTGATCTCTTCGATGTGCAGCTTGGTCTTCGTCGCGCGAACGCCTCGCGATAATGACCACGGCGCTAGCTCGATCAGGCCCACCTGTTTCGACCCCGAGTGCCGGTAACGTTCAAGCCACGGTCTATAGTGCGTCGTAATGATCAACTGATTGAAGCTCGCCGCTTCGTTGTCAAGCATTTCGATCAATCGATCAAGGTGATTGCTGTCCGCAGAGGTCAAGACGTCGTCGAGTATGATCACACTGTTGTCTGTGGTGAAGTGTTTCGCGAGCGCGAGAAAGACGCAGATTCCCAGCGTGTCCAGGTGAGAATCACTGTAGTAGGCTTGCGGTGGGACTCCCGACTTGTGTTGAAATTGACCTTCGAACTCGAGGGAACCTATCACGTTCGGCTTGAGGTACAAACGTATTCCGCCGAGCCCCTCGCCCGGGTGTACCTTCGAATACAACTGTTCGACGAGTCCTTCGATTGCACCGAGGACGCCGTCTACATAGGTCTTGCGATGGCCCTCAACAATCTCCAGCAACCGCTTCAGTCGTTTTGAAAGCGACTCCAGCCGCTTCGCCTCCTTGGTCTTGGTTTCTACGGTTGTGACGTAGCCACCAATCGCTGTTAGCTGATTGAGCGTTTTCTGGTTCTCGTCTCGGCGCGCCGCAATTCGGCCGCGGCATTCCTCGACTGTCTGCCACAGCTTGTTCGCTTCGCCAATGGCATCGCTTCCGGCGAGTTCAGGATTCGTCTCTTGAAGTATCTTGTAGTGTGCCGGCTTGACGTCGACACCGGAACCCTTGGAAAGCATCTCGGTGTGAGCTAGCCACATCTCGCGAACTGCTGATGCAAACATCTTCTCAGCGTCGGTAGCTATTGTTCGCGCCTGCTCAACCTGCTTTCTTGCTGCGTCGACTTTCTTCTTCAAGTTCACAAGGCTTTTCATTGCGGACAGGCGTAGGGCGACATTCTCCTTCAAGTCTGCTGCGCGTTCGGCGGACTCACAAACCGGGCAGGCATCCGGAGACGGACGACCTTCAAGGTAGCGCTCAGTCTCTTCGAGAAGAGAAATAAGAGACGCGGTCCCGGAGTCCGCAGCCCCTTCTAGTCGAGTTAACTCCTGCTCGATGACTGAGAGATCTTTCTCAGCGGCCTCCAGACGCTCCGATGAGTTAGTAAGTTTTTCCCTGGCGGTCCGAGACGCATCTGAGGCGCGCAAGATCTCGTTGAGTGTCGCCACAGACTGGGTCAAGCTGGAAGAGTCTTTCGCTACTTCCGATTTGGCCCAGTCCCACGGGCTGTTACCCTGTCGCCCTTCTTCTTCCCAGAGCCGTCTCAGAGATTCGTCCGCTATTGCCTTGGCCGTTGCGGCATCGTTGTACTCACCGGATGTCGTATTAGACGCACGGCGAAGAGCAGCTTCCGACTTCTCGATGACGGGTAAGCTGATGAAGGTCTGCAGCGCTTCGTAGCGTTTCTTCGGCGCTTCGTTGACGAACTGAAGCACCTGGCTGCGCCGCAGAACGGTGGCTGCTGGACGGTCTGCTGGTCCCTTTGTGTTAGGGCCATCAGATTCAAGGCGGCCCGTCCATTTCTTGCTCCCTGCTGTAATCGTGACTTCGAGCTTGCTTGCGCTGCTGCCGAGTGAGGGCAGATGAGTCTTGGGTCTAGTCGAACTCCTATCACTGAGCGAGCCGTACTCTTGGTTTAAGACGAAGTCGATCGCGTCAAGAATAGTTGACTTGCCGGTACCGTTCTCGCCGTAGATCAGGGTGATTGGCTTGGAAGCATCCAGGTCGAGCGCGACAGCGGCCGTCGCGCCCCGGAACGAACACATCTCGATCCTTTCGATACGCGTTGGCATGGATCAACCCTCCTCGTTGCTGCTCAAGTCGGCCAGGAGTACCCAGTCGCTTTCATCTAGACCATCAGTCGCAAGCTTCTCTTTTAAGAGAGCGACCTTCTTCGCGGGGAGAAGCTTTTCTTTCCTGATGTCGGCGACGATCTGTGCCGCTACTTTTTCGTCTGGCACGTCTTTCATTGCGAGGCACCTCCTTACTTCATTTCCCACCTGATGGTGAACAAAGGCTCCGTATCGACGCGCTGTTGGAGTCGCGCTTCAACTTCGCTGATCAATAACTCCTTCTTTCGGTCGATCTCGTCCTGGGCGTCGAACAAAGCTCGGCGCTTGCGCGAGCGTTCGCCTTCAAGCTCCTTCGCCTGGCGATGAAGTGCTAGTTTGCTTTCAAGCTCAACCTGAAACTTAGCTTGCTTCTTTAGCGCCTTGATCTGAGCGTCGAGTTCTTTCAGCTCTTGCTCTAATCCGTCCTTCAGGTCTTCGGCCCAGCGTTCGAGCTTTTCAATCTCTTCTTCAAAGAAGCGGCCGTTTCGTTCAGCCACCTGCGTCAAAAGCGCAGATCGGGACTGTTCCATCTGTTCCTCGAGTCTCCGACTTACCTCCGGTGTGATCTCGGCCGGACCCGAAACGCGGCCATCAACGTTGAAGAGTTTCTCGCATACCTCGCCATCGAGTTGTTCACCGGAGTCGAGGTGGCCAGAAAACACCAGGTGGTCTTCGCGCTCAAGCGCCTGCACAGAGACTCGCGTAAGCGACAGAAAGCCGCTCTTTCCAACCAACTCCTCGACGAGCGAAATCTTACCCGTACGTCTATAGTCGCTGTAGTCGAAGACGAGCTTCACCGGCTCAAGTTGTCGCGCAGCAGCACGCGCGATCAAAAACTCGGCGAGCGGATGCCCGGACCGGTAGACGTGGCGGCCATCGCGCGGTCCGCGACCAGCAATCAGTTGATAGCTGCCGGTTGGGACTGGGTCACAGCCAAGCGGCACACTCGCGAGATCGAAGCGAAGCGCGGTCTCGTCAAACCGCGCCGATGATCGCAACTCGTGAAGGGTCAGCTTCCACAGGCAGCGGCCAAGCTTATCGAGTTGGGCGCTGGCTTCCTGGTAGTTGAGTCGCAGACGGGCGCGCACGTCTTCGTCGAAGTTTTCGAGCAGCATCGCTCGCGTCGAGGCCAGGCGAACTTCAATCTGATCTTCAAGCTCTCGCTGAAGTGAATCGAAGGCGGCATCTATCTCTGCCGGCGTACGGCAAGATTGATAGATGTCCGCGATGCGCTTCTCAAAGTCGACTCCTGATTCAACGGCGCCCAGCACTTCGTCTGACGCGCCGAAGACACCATCGAACAGCCGGAACTTCTCGAACAGAATCTGAAAGACTCGTAGGTCGGCTTCGTTCGAACGATTCAGAAAGTTGATCACCACCACGTCGTGCTTTTGACCGTAGCGATGGCAACGGCCGATTCGCTGCTCGATCCGTTGCGGGTTCCAAGGCAGGTCATAATTCACAACGAGCGAACAGAACTGCAGATTGACTCCCTCTGCGGCGGCTTCGGTTGCGACCATAATCGGAGCGTGGTCTTGAAACTGCTCTATCAACGCGGATCGTATATCGAGAGGCTTCGAGCCACTCACTACATCCTCACCGGCATGCCGCGCGCGCCAGGCTTTATAGATCTCAGCAGACTTGGTGTCGGTGTTTGTTCCATTGAAGGTCATCACCTGACCGCCGAAGCCGTTGGCCTCGAGCAGGTTGTACAGGTATTCCTGAGTGCGGCGTGATTCGGTGAAGATCACAGCCTTTCGATTTGCCCCAAGCGATTCAAGCTTGTCGAATCCCTGCGCGAGCGCTTGGAGCAGGGCCTCGCCTTTGGCGTTCATCGTGATCGAGGTCGCGAGGCCGTGAAACTCGGTCAACTCGCGAATCTCGTCGTCTATCTCGGCGATTTGCTCAGTCGATTCCGAGTTATCGCTTGCACCTGTCTCCGCGTCGAAATCTGACCACTCCTCAGCTACTCCCTCGAACGCTTCGAAGTCTTCCTCCGGTGGCAACGTGTCAGCGGAAGCGTCCGCGCGCTTTTTATCGAGGCGACCGAGCAAGGATCGGAGCGTGCCTGCTATTGCGAAGCTCGATGAAGCAAGCAGCTTGCGAAGTACCAGCGTCATCAATTTGCGCTGGCTCGAGGGCAATGCATGAAGCGTCGCGCGGCGCAGGTACGCGCTCACGTGGTCATATAGCCGTTGTTCTTCCTCGGTCGGTGTGAAGTCTTGAGTGATTGGAATCCGGTTGGTGTAGCGCACGTACTCGGTGACTTGACGACGAAGAGTCCGCTGACAGATCGGCCGAATGCGCCGCTTGAGGTCGTCGAACTGCTTAGCGTTGAGCGGTCCACGGAGATACTGGCTGCGAAACGAAGCCATGTCACCGAAGAGATGCTCGTCCAAGAACCCGACCAAACCGAACAGCTCGAACAGGGAGTTCTGGAGCGGCGTCGCTGTCAGAAGCACCTTTGGCCGCGTCAGCACCGCTTCCTTGATGGCGCGCGCGATCTTGTTTCCGCTCTTGTAGACATTCCGTAGGCGATGCGCTTCGTCAATGACTACGAGGTCCCACTCCACCTCGCCGATCGCCTGCCGTTGCGCGAGAGCAAAATGATATGAACAGATAACAACGCCCTGTGCGTCCTCAAAAGGTCTTAGAACGCCGCTCTTCTTCTTCGAGTTGTACGCACGCGCGTCGAAGATCTCCCAGGGCAGGTAGAATTTCTCCGCCAACTCCTGAGCCCACTGTTTGCGAAGTGTGGTAGGCACTATCGCGAGAGTTTTGCGGCGGCGTTCCGCCCAAAGCTGACTGATGATCAATCCGGCCTCGATTGTTTTACCCAGCCCTACTTCGTCCGCAAGGATCGCGCCCCGTGACAAAGGAGACCGGAACGCAAACAGCGCCGCATCGATCTGATGCGGATTCAGATCGACGGTCGCGTTCAACAGTGATTGACCGAGTTTGTCGAGGCTGTTGGAGGCGCTTCTACGCGTGAGCGCAAGCGAATAAAACTTGGCGTGGTAGTCTGTGCTCATAACAGGCGTAGAGGGCAGGCGGAGAAACCACACGAATTCGAAATAGGTGCCGATACAGCGAGGGCTCTCGGACCCGCCACTCTAAGTGGGTAATGAATCTTAGCCGAGCAGACTCGACTTGTCACGATTCTAACCGTGCAGCTCTAGAGGGAGCGACCGGAGAGAATGGGCCGGAACCGGCGACGCATTCCAATCCAGAACCCAGACACCGCTCTCACGAATTGCGTCGTACATCGCGTCGGGCGCGAGGTCAGCACCGTTCGGCCACTGCACCGCACCCATAAAGACTCGCGCCGCGGAGAATACGGCGGGGTCGCGGAGCGGTTCGAACACTGTGCCATCGACCTTAGAGCGGCTGAGAAACGTTCGCATGTCTACCGTCCCCGAAGTGCCACCGACGAACGTCACCTTGAGTCGCGCGTTCGGCAACACGAGCACCGAAGCGACCCGCCAGGGTACGGTGTGACTGATCTCGGGCGCCACTTCAAAGGCTCGATCGGTCTCGGTGTTTGCAGTTAGCTGCATAGGTTCCAATCCTCCATCAGTTCATCACGATGCTCCGCCGCCGCCCACTCAAGTACCAAAGCATCGCGCGGCGCGGCAACGTACTGCGCAGCGCGCGAAGGTCACCAAACAGTATCACGCAAATACCCCCGTGCCGCAGTCGGGGGATTGTTCATCCACAGCCTACACCAGCGGCGCACAAGAGGCTTTCGGAGAGGAACTCCGCTCTTCCCTGTAGGCTGGCCTTGAACGATCCCCCAACTGCCGTTGGGGGTATTCCCCGTCATTTTCAAGTGCTCTCTGCCGCGGATCGCATCCGCGGAGTTTTCGCACAGTCTCTGCCGTTGGGGGTATTGGACCTGCTGGCCCTACTGTTTCGGTTCGGGTGGCTGAAACAGCTCAGGGATGCTCGCGAGTCGTGCAGCAGAGAGCGGCTTCACGTTGAGTTGCTCGCTCAAGAAAGCCAGGCGATCGCGGCGGGCTTCGGCGTTCAATGCGTGTGGCGCGTCGTAGAGCTTGAAGCGCTTTGGCTCGCTCACGATTGCTGCGTACTGCCGTGCTCCATCCGGCGTCAGATACTTTTCCTGCGTGGCGTACTGCATGAATACCACCGCAGGCGCTGCGTGAGACACGAACTTGCCGGGATCAAGCCAGGTGTACTTGGCTACAAAAGCGTCGAACCGTTCCGGACCTATCTTCTGGCGGTACTCCTCGTATTCCGTCGTTTTCATATCCACTTCGTCTGAGAGGCCGCCAGCCATCAGCACGAACGCTGCAAAGCGCCTATCGATACCGCTGAGGAAGCCGCCTACCGTCGCGTTGTAGCTGTGGCCGACGTATGCGATGCGCTTTGGGTCGATATCTTTGCGGGCTACTAACAAGTCGACGCCTCGCCGCATGTCTACGATCTGTTGCACGAGGTCATCGGCCTGCTGGTCATTCAGCGGTTCGCGGTTCTCCACGTGACCGGGACGCGCGACAGGCCCGTCTGTGAGCAATGAGACAACACCCGAATGGGCGAGCGCCACCGCCTCGTCGAGAAATTCTTTGCGGTTGCGCATTGGCGAGTTCTCCCAGTACCAGTGTCCCCAGATCACTGCGGCGAACGGGCCTGTGCCTTTCGGCACGACCAGGTAGGCGGGAACGCGCCCACCTTTTGGACTCGCGTAGGAGATGTCGTGGATAGCGATGCCGCCGCGTCGCTCGAACGCGATTTCTTTGACGTCGAGGTTTGCCTTCTTATCGTAGTCAAACCGGCGGAGCAGGTCCGCGTCTTGAGCGAACAACGATGAAGCGATGATCAGCAAAATGAAGGTGAGGGTGAGCCGCATTGTCGGACCTCCTATGAGAGATGTTCGTAGTTCGGCCTTTAGGCGGAAGTTCGTAAGGCGCAATTCTTACAGCGATCGCTCCCCCCCACCTGCATTCGGGGCGAAAGTAAGGGACCGGCCGCTGTAGGAGTTGCGCATTAC
>JBGQGO010000043.1:0-17139 GCA_041497455.1 Blastocatellia bacterium
GCAGCAAGATTATCTGGCGGACATCATCGCCAAGTGGGACCGCGATTCTCAGCAACACCGCCTGACCGGAGTCGCAGCAAACGATTGCCATCACAATCAGGTGTTCACCGTTACCGCGATCGACGAGAACACTGTCGAAGTCGGCTACATCACCAGCAAGCCGACGACGACTCGGGTGACTGCCGATAAAGTGCCTGGCGTTGCCGTTCTTGTGAAAGGCAGGAAGCCCGGCGAGTCAATCGCGCGGCTCGACTTCGATCCGTACGAGCGGAGCTTGCGCTACGTCTCGACTCATATCCTGGCTCACGAGTTGACCGAGGCCGCGATACGCGAGGCGCTTAAACTCGGGCACGCTTACGTCGCGCACGACTGGCTGTGTGATTCAACCGGCTTTGCATTCGTGGCTCGGACCGGCGCGAAGAGCAACGCCGGTATGGGCGACGAAGTTAAGCTCGGCGGCGCGTTGATGCTCAGCGTTGCGACGCCCATCAAATGCACGATGAAGCTGATCCGCAACGGCGAGGCGCTTCAAACTTCGAACACGAGCCGGCTGGACTTCGATGTCAAAACCCCGGGCGTGTATCGCATCGAGGCCTGGCTTGAAGTGGACGGCGAGCAGCGCCCGTGGATCTATTCGAACCCGATCTACGTCCGATGAGGCAGTCGAAGACTGGCGTCAGCCGGTGAAGTCCTGCGCTTTGATACAAAGCGATATGAGGTATAATTCGACCTGCAAGAGGACCGGTAGGAAGGGATCTTATGAGTGCTTATACACCACATTACTTGGAAGCAATTGAACATCTCCCGGACGGCGCGATGCTCCGGCTTGAAGACATCAGTTGGGATGAGTACGAGCAACTGCTCGAAGAGTTGAGCGAATGGCCCGGAGTGCGAGTCAGCTACGATCACGGGAGGGTCGAGATTATGAGCCCCACGACCGAGCACGAAGAATACAAAGATTTCATCCTTCGTATTGCGCACATCTTGGCCGAAGAGTTAGGCGTAGCCTTAGAACCGCGGGGCTCGTCCACCTTCAAGCGGAAGCGCCTGCTTAAGGGCGCCGAACCCGATGCAAGCTTCTATGTTAAGAACGCTGCAGCGATCGTCGGCAAGCGCCGCATTGATCTGAGTATTGACCCACCGCCTGACGTTGTAGTCGAGATTGATATTAGCAGCGAGTCACTGAGCAAGTTCCCGATCTACGCTGTGCTGGGCGTTCCTGAAATCTGGCGATACGACGGCAAACAGGCGTGCATTTATCAGCTCGCAGATGAGGACTACGTGGAAGCTCCTGCCAGCCGCTCCTTCCATGGCTTGACGGCGCAAGCAATCACCGACTCCATAGAGCAAAGCAAGACGGAGGGACAATCCCAAGCACTGACAGCCTTTCGAAAGTGGGTCCGTACCAAGATGCGCGCGTGAACGAATAACGCCGATGAAAGTCGATCCGGTCAAACTCGAAATCTTCAAATCGCTTTACTCCTCCGTAGCCGAAGAGATGGGCGTGAGCCTTAGACGGTCGGCTTTCTCTCCGAACATAAAAGAGCGACGAGACTACTCCTGCGCGGTCTTCAACCAGGAAGGCGTCTTGATAGCTCAAGGCGATCACATGCCGGTGCATCTCGGCTCCATGCCGATGTCTGTCCGCGCGGCGCTCGAAACCGTGAAGCTCGGACCCGGCGACATCGTAGTGCTTAATGATCCTTACGCAGGCGGAACCCACTTGCCCGATGTGACGATGGTGGCCGCCGTATTCGGCGAGGGGGCGAGAGGGGAAGGGGGCGACGCGGCGATAAGCCGAGGCGCAGAGGTGCAGAGGCGCAGAGGCGCGAAGAAGCGTTCTCCTCTGCGCCTCCGCTCCTCTTCACCTCTGCCGCTCTTCTTTGTCGCCAATCGCGCTCACCACGCGGACATCGGAGGCGCCACGCCCGGTTCAATGGGGCGGGCGGACGAGATTTATCAAGAGGGTTTGAGGATTCCTCCCGTGCGATTGATGATCGGCGGCCGGGTCAACGACGACGTTATGCGCTTGATCTCGGCCAACGTTCGAATCCCCGAAGAGCGCGAAGGCGACCTGACCGCGCAGCTTGGCGCGATCGCAACCGGCCAGCAGCGGCTGCTCGAGATAGTCGAACGATATGGTTTCAAAGAAGCCGATCAGTACGCGTCGCACCTGATCAACTACACCGCCGAGATGATGCGCCGCGTGATTGGCGACTTGCCAGACGGTGTCTACGAGGCGGAAGACTTTCTGGATGACGACGGTTACTCGGACGATCCCGTTCGGATAGCGGTGCGCATCGAGATCAAAGGCGACCACGCCGATGTTGACTTCACCGGCAGCGCGCCGCAGGTTCGCGGTCCCGTCAACGCCGTAGAAGCGATCACCGTCTCCGCGGTCTATTACGTTTTTCGCTGCTTGATCCGTACGAATGTTCCGGCAAGCTGGGGTATCCTGCAGCCGATCAAGGTGACGGCCCCGTTGGGAACCGTCGTCAACGCTCGGCCGCCTGCGGCGGTTGCGGGCGGGAACGTTGAGACTTCTCAGCGAATAGTGGACACGGTGTTGCTCGCTCTTTCGAAGACAGGCGCGGCGGTGCCCGCTGCAAGCCAGGGGACGATGAACAATCTTACGATTGGCGGAACAGACTGGCGCACGGGCAAGCAGTTCGCTTACTACGAAACCGTTGCGGGAGGCATGGGCGCGCGGCCGGGGCTCGATGGCATCGACGGGATTCACACTCACATGACCAACTCGCTGAACACACCTGCCGAGGCGATGGAGTACGCTTACCCGATGCGAGTACGGTGCTATAAGATACGCCGTGAAAGCGGCGGTGGGGGCCAGTTTCGAGGCGGCGACGGAATCGTCCGCGAGGTCGAGCTCCTAACCGATGCGCGAGTGACGATCCTCTCCGATCGGCGAAAGATTCGGCCTTATGGCCTGAACGGTGGTAAGCCAGGAGCGCCGGGCCGAACTGTGCTGATCACCAGGAACGGCGAGCGTGTCCTGGCTGGGAAAGATTCCGTTCACGCCAACGCAGGCGATCGCATTCGAATCGAGACGCCCGGCGGCGGCGGATGGGGGAAGGAAAGTAACAAGGGAAAAGGCAAAACGGCAAACTAAGAGCAGATCAACTCGCTCTCCACTCGTCGAGAACGGTTTCAATCTTTTCTCGTACTCTTTCACGCGCAACGTGCCGGTCGTCATACTTGAACAGCAGCTCATCATAGTCCGTGTACGCGTGCCGCACGTGAGCTCGAACTGCAAGAAAGACCGCGTCGGGCTCGAACGACTTTGCGGCGGCAGACCGGCCGACTCGCCCGCTGTGCTTCAAACAAGCGTGCTCTGCGATCTTGATATCCGCGCCGGACGGAATGCCCGGAAACTGTTCGCGAATCGCCTGAGCAAACTCGGCTACGTATTTACGATCGAGACCATCGCGGCGCACGGCTTCTCGCTGGCGGCGGCTGGCGCGTTCTTCGGAGTCGGCTTCCGACTCGGCCAGCGCGCGCTCGATGGCTTCCGGCTCGGCGAGGATTCCCTGGCGCTCATTCCGATTGCGGCTGCGAGCCCACTGAAGAACGACCGCCCAAAGCCTTGAATACTTCGCCGATCGCCGGGTGACTGCGGCGTCTCCTCGTGGCAGGAACTCGAGATGGTCCAGATCCGCGCACTCCAGGCACAGCACGCCCTTCTCGCGTTGAAGCCGTATGAGATTGCCTTTGAGCAGCTCCCGTCCACACTCCCCGCAGGTCGAGGAGGCGCGGTGCTGTATGAACACGACCAGATCCTGACGTTTTTCAGTGTCGGGCATGTCGGCATTTTGCACCGACACGAATGGGTTTTCAATATAACTTGTCGCCTGGCCCTATCGCGCCAATATCCCTTTGCTTGTCACCATCTGATGGCCGCTGATAAGATTCCCTCGCGATGGCCGAACAAATCCGAGAGCGGCTCGTGCGAGTTCGTGAACAGATCGCGCGAGCGGCCGAACGCGCCGGCCGAAGCGCCGAAGATATTACCCTCGTCGCCGTCTCCAAGACATTCGATTCAGCTACAGTGCAGCAGGCGGTTGATGCGGGCGCGCGCGACCTCGGCGAGAACCGCGTGCAGGAAGCCATAACGAAAGTCGCGATGGTCAAAGGAAACGTTCGATGGCATTTGATAGGTCATCTTCAGTCGAACAAGGCCCGGCAGGCCGTCGAGGCATTTGAGGTGATTCATACGATCGATAGCAGCCAGTTGGCCGAGCGGCTGGATCGCGTCGCGGGCGAGACTGGACGAAGACCAGAGGTGCTGGTCCAGGTTGATCTCGCGCACGAGCCGACTAAATCGGGCGCTGACGAAAGCGAGTTGCCGGCAATCATCGAAGCTCTGGACTCGGCGCGTCACTTGGAGTTTCGCGGGCTGATGACGCTGCCTCCGTTCTTTGATTCGCCCGAGCAGACGCGGCCTTACTTTCGAAGACTCCGCGAGATCCTTGAGGGCTTGAATCGCGGTCGCGGGCCGGAGCAAAAGCTGACTGAGCTATCGATGGGAATGAGTCACGACTTTGAGGCAGCCATCGAGGAAGGCGCAACGATGGTGCGAGTCGGCACGGCGATTTTTGGATCGAGGTAGCTATTTTCTATTTTTTATTTGCGATTTTCTATTTGTGATTTACCGAATGGCGCTTTTGAGCTGACAATCAAGATCGACAACACTGAACGAGAAATAGAAAATCGCAAATAGAAAATCACAAATAGAAATCTTATCGGCTACTGAGGAGTGACATTGACTCTAATCGTATTGGCGTTATACGTGCTATCACTGGTTGTGTTCTGGGGGACGATCGCCGTCGCGTCAATGTTATTCTTGCGCGTGCTGCTGACGTGGATGGGAGCGAACCCTTTCGGGCGCATTCCTTATCATCTGACTCGAATCACCGAGCCGATGGTCCGTCCGGTAAGGTCTCAATTCGGCGGCGGCCGCTACTTGCGATATGATTTGATCCCGCTCGTGATGGGCGTGCTGATTCTGGTCACCGGATTGTTCATCGCAAGCATGATCGGTCAGCTTGGCCTCATCATCACAGCCATCGGACGGAATATCATGTCGGGCGCGATAGCATCAGCCACGATGATGGGAGAACTGATCAGGCTGATAGGGTTGCTCTACGTGGTGGCAATCTTCCTGAGGTTCTTTTTGCCGTTCTTCGGCGTTGGCTATCGAAACAAGTTCTTTCATTTCCTGTTCGCGATAACCGAGCCTTTGCTCAAGCCGCTTCGCCGATTCTTCGTCGCGGGAATGTTCGACTTTTCACCGATCGTAGCGATGTTCATTGTGCAGATCCTCACTGGCTTCCTGGCGGAGCTGGTAGGCCGATGAATGGGTGAGGCGTGCTGGAACTCAATGAGAAAGAGGGCGCGGTGACGATCAAGGTTAGAGTTCAACCGCGCGCGCCGAGAACTGAAATAGCCGGCGAGCACGCCGGCGCGATCAAGCTCAGAATCGCGGCGCCGCCAGTCGACGGCAAAGCTAACGAGGAATGCAGGCGTTACCTTGCAAAGCTGCTCAAGGTGAGCGCAACATCGGTCGAGATCATTTCTGGAGAGTCATCACGCGACAAGGTTATCCGCGTTTCCAACATGAGCGCCCGGCGCGTTCTTGAGGCGCTAGGGAGGTAGATCTAATGTCCGGACATTCAAAGTGGCACTCAATTAAGCACAAGAAGGGCGCGATTGACGCCAAGCGCGGCAAGGCGTTCTCGAAGCTTATCAAGGAACTGACCGTTGCTGCCCGCGGCGGCGGCGACCCGTTTGGCAATCCCAGGCTTCGCAAAGCGATGGACGACGCCAAGGGGCTCAACATGCCTAAGGACACCATGATGAACGCGGTCAAGCGCGGCACGGGTGAGATCGCCGGCGCGGCCATCGAAGACATCACCTACGAAGGCTACGGGCCAGGCGGCGTCGCGGTCTTTGTCGAGTGTCAGACCGACAATCGCGTGCGCACTGTCGCGGAGGTCCGGCATATCTTCGCCAAGCACGGCGGCAACCTCGGTGAGTCCGGCTCGGTCGCATGGATGTTTCAGAAGAAGGGCGCGATCGTCATGGACAAGAGCGCGGCCGACGAAGAGAAGATGATGGAACTTGCGCTCGAGGCCGGCGCCGAAGACGTCGCCGGCGATGAAGAGACCTGGGAAGTGATCACCTCGCCCGAGGACTTCAATGCGGTACTGGACGCGGTCAAGGCTACCGGCATCGAGCCGCTCTCCTCCGACGTTACGATGCGTCCGACCAACTCCGTGCAAGTCACCGGCTCGACGGCTCAGCAAGTTCTGCGTTTGATGGAAGCGCTCGAAGACAACGACGATGTTTCGAACGTGGCAGCCAACTTCGACATACCAGCGGAAGAGATGGAGGCGGCGGGTTGATGTAGCCGGGTTGAGGTAGCGTAGAGTGTCCGGTCTGCGCGTACCATTGAAAGCCGAGGATTGCAAAGTGCGCAGACTGGACAGTCTACGCTACATCGCTTCGGAACCAGGATCATTTATGCGAGTGTTGGGCGTCGATCCGGGCTGTGACACGACTGGCTACGGCGTGATCGATAGCGATGGCCGGCGCTACGACCTGGTCGAGTACGCGGGCATTCGAGGGCCGAAGCACCTAAGCTTCGCCGAGCGGCTGCTCGCCATCAGCCGCAAGCTTGAAGAAGTGATCGAGCGGTTGAGCCCGCAGGCGTGCGCCGTCGAAGACACATTCTACGCGGTGAATGTAAAAAGCGCGCTCAAGCTGGGCCAGGCGCGGGGCGCGGTGCTTGTAGCCGCGGCGCGGGCGGGCGTCGAGGTGTTCGAGTACTCCCCGCTCGAGATCAAGTCGGCGCTCGTGGGTTACGGCCGCGCCGAGAAGCAGCAAGTTCAAGAAATGGTCCGCGTGCTTCTCGGAATGAAGGACGTTCCCGAGCCACTCGACGCCAGCGACGCTCTCGCAGTAGCCATCTGCCACGTCAACATCGCATCGACTCGCGCGCGGATTAGTAAGAACGCGTAATCACGACTAATCGCTTGAGCGAGCCAATGACCAGTAGTAAGATAGCTGTGCAAAGGGCAAGCTTCCCGGCGGTTGCTGCAAGTGAGATGGCTTTTTGACGATAGAGCGGCAGGCCGGGCAAGTAGCTAAGGCCCTGGTAGAGCGCCCTCCTTTGGTTGGATGGAAGTAATGACGGACCTCTACGGAATTCTTGGGCTCACTCCTCGCGCGACAGCTAACGAAATCAAGTCGGCTTATCGAAGGCTCGCGCGCAAGTATCATCCGGACGTTTCCGCTTCTCCCGATTCCGCCGCGCGGTTCGTGCGCATCAACCGGGCGTACCAGGTGTTGAGCGATCCGCGGCGGCGCGCTGCTTACGACAGCGGCCAATACTTCGACGCGCAGCGAACCTTCTATGCGTCGCGCCAGGCTGAAGTCGTGGCGATGCAGCGGCACTTTGACCGCATCGTCGATGAGTGGCTGGCGCGCGAGCGGCAGGAAACGGCAGCGCGTTCGCACGCGGTGTTGATCGTCGTTCCCCTGTTCCTGTCGGCGTTCTACGTGATGGTTTCGAAACCGACGCTCATCGAGCAGTCGCGGCTGATTGGCAGAGTGGTGATTCTCGCATTGGCGCTCTATGGGCTGGTCTACCTTGTGCAGAATCTCGCGGTCGTGCTGTCGCGCTACACCTATCACATCCCCGACCACCTGACTTCTGTGTTTCGAGAACAGGAAGTGCCAGAGGACAAGCCGATCAGCCGGAGAGCGGGTCTGATCTTTCTGGTGTGCGGGTATCTTGTCTCGATTGGGTTAGGCTATGTGGTGAGCAAGTTCGTGCCGGGAAGCTACGGGGCCGCGGTAAGTTTTAGCACGCTGCTGGGGGCGCTTGTATACCCGCCCATCGCAGTGCTGATCATCGGTAGTATTCGCCGCATTGGTGGGCTGCTTGATCGCTTCTGAAGGAAGTCAGTAGTCAGTAGTCAGCAGTCAGTAGTCAGCAGTCAGTAGTCAGTAGTCAGTAGTCCGTAGCTCAAAGTCAGATGTCAACTAAACGACTCACTACTGACTACGGACTACTGACTATTTCTTAAAAATCCTCTTCGCGATCGTGCCGACATCCGACTTCCAGATACTTCCGTTGGCTGCCTTGCTTCTCGCCGCTCCGGAACTGAGCTCGCGCTTTGCCACTCGGTTCTCAGGATCCATCTGAAGCGCCTCGCGAAAGAAGTGGTCGGCTCTCTTAGACAATCCTGCTTCTTTGTACAAGAGCCCGAGCTTTACACGAATCTGCGCATTGTAAGGCTCCAACTCGGCCGCTTTAGACAGGTGCTGTTCGGCGTCGCGGCGGGTCCGGGGATTGCGGATCAACGCGATGCCCAGATGATAGTGGTAAGGCGCGCGACTCGGATCCAACTTGATCGCCTCGCGAAGCAGATGAACCGCCGCGTGATATTCCTTTCTCTCAAAACGCGCACGACCTTGCTGGTAGTACAGCTCCGCCATTTGGGCCGGCGGGAGCTGGGGACCACCCTTAGTGGGCTTGCTGGCTATCGGTTCGGCGGCGGGCGATTCAACAGGAGTTGGCGGTAAGGAATCGCTATTGACCGGCTGTCCGTTCGACGGTTTGAGACCGCTGCCCCCAGGCCGCTCGCCATCCGGCGCGCCAGGCTCCTTCACTGCCGGCTCGGGAGCGGCCAAAGGCGATGTTCTGGGCAGTGAATGCGCAATGGAGCCCGAAGCCTTTCTAATCCTCTCGTCATAACCCGCGCGCTCCGCCGGCTGGCTCAACGTGTCATACGCCTGCGTGATCATCGCAAAAAGGGCTTCGAGCTTGTTTCGCAGATCGCCGCTGTCTCGCTGGTGATAGCGATCCGGGTGATACTTCTTGGCCAGATGATAATAGGCGGCCTTGATTTCAGCGGTGGTAGCGTGTCTGGTCACACTCAGCACCTCGTAATAGTCAGCCGAATTGCAGAAGTGCAGCTTGCGTACGACTTCCTCGCGCACCCGTTCCAGCGAATCGTCAGCCTCGCGGGCGGCCGTGTCTTCATCATCTTCTTCTTTGTCGCGATCAAGGACCTTCAAGAAACCGGCGGCGACAAGCACACAAACCGCGCGGTGCGCGTCGGCGTCTCCAAGTCCGCTCAGCGCTCCCACCTCACTCACCGCTGTCGGCGATTCGATGCGAGAGAGGATGTAGCTCTCCAAGGGAATCAATCTGCCAGAATCGGCACGGAGCCCGTTCGTTCTCGATTTGAGAACTACTGCGTCCTGGGGAACAAGCGTATCGGCCACCTGCTGAATATCTGCCACGTGACGCGCGCCCTCGAGCAATACGTCGGCAGCGCCCAGACTGAGCGTCACCTCGTGAGCGGCGCGAATTCGTTCGTCAAACGAGTAATCGCCTTGCGTCCATTCGAAGACCGACAAGATTATGCCCATCACCTGGCCGCAGACCAGCTCGCGCATCTGTCCGTCTTCGAGCACGCCCATCTCGACAAGCGCAGGGCCCAGTCGCTGAGTCTTGCCCGCCCGTTCCTTGGCTCGCTCGACCTGTTCGAAGGTCACAAGCCCTTCCTCCATCAGCTTGAAATCGAGCTGCTCGTTTGTCAGGTTGCTGATTGCGAATGTGGGCGTGCCCGACTCGAAAAAGATTGCTTTGATCGCTTTGCCGCGCGACATCCGGAGCAATCCGCTTGAGTTTTTATGGGCTATCTCGCGTATGAGATCTGGAACAAGTTTTTCGCCTAGTTGTCCTTGCACCGGAGCTTCCTGTGAGGCAGTGGGCTACGGGGAGCGGTAGCCAAGGTGTAAGGTATAAGGGCAAGTTCGGGGGTCAGTGCTGCCACATTGTAGATGGAAAACATGCGAGGTGCAATAGTCTTCCCAAAACGCGCGCGTTGGAAAGTGGAGTCGTCTTGACAATGGTAATAGCATAAGGCAGTGTAGGTGAAAATAAGAGAATGGCCGGTTAAAGTTAGAGCGTCAATGAACGTCCCAAACTCGCTGAATATGGGCACGCCTACCTTCACTGAGCAACTGCGGGAGTTGCGACTCCGGAAGAGTTATAGGTACGGCACCGAGCGGATCTGTACTCCTGAGGAGACCTGGGAGCGCGTGCGCCCCTTGTTGCTGGCCTTTGGAATCACAAGAGTTGCCGACATTACGTGGCTTGACTGTATCGGCGTTCCTGTATTCGCGGCGATTCGCCCCAATAGCCGGACCATTGCGCAGTCTAATGGCAAAGGGCTGACATCTATGCAGGCCAGGGTCTCAGCCGTTATGGAAGGGATTGAAGTTTGGCATGCGGAAGAATTGCGCGCTAACGATCTAATCGCCCCCATCAGCGAAATGAATCGGAAGGGTTTGCTGAACTATGATCCCTATAAGCTCTCACTGAGGCCGGAAAGCTTTTTATGCGACCAAATTCCTATCGAGTGGATTAGCTGCGAAGACATCACTAACGGGACCAGGACCTATCTGCCTCGAGAACTGGTGAATCTTGCGTGGACTTACAAACGATCATTGCGACCCTCAAAAAGAAACTGGACACTTCGGTACTGTTGGCTGATCTGACCAGACACGAATATGCAATCCTAGTTAAGATTGTAGTGCCTATGATGCAGATTCCCACAAATACGCTCGTGGCGATACGCACAGGCAGGTCGGCCTCAAGCCACACAGCCCTGCCCGGTTCCGAGGAAGGAAGGTAACGATGCGCGTCTATGTTTACACCGGACCGACGCTGCCGCACGACGTGGGAAGGATGCTTGTACACGCGCACTTCTTGCCGCCCATAAAGCATGGCGACATACTGGACGCACTAAGTGAGGGAGTTGAGTGTGTAGCCATCATTGACGGTTACTACGAGACTGTCGCCTCCGTTCGCCATAAGGAGATCCTTCAAGCGCTTGAGGCGGGTGTGCGCGTATTGGGCAGTTCGAGCTTTGGCGCGCTGCGGGCGGCAGAGCTTAACGTGTTCGGGATGGAAGGCGTCGGCGAAATCTATCGGATGTACGCGAGCGGCGAAATCGAGGCCGACGACGAAGTTGCCGTGAAGCATGCGCCGGAAAGCGAGGCTTACAAAATGCTGAGCGTGCCGCTCGTCGACCTGCGCTATAACCTCCAGCGGGTGGCCGGAGGCTGGTGTGGTCCCTCGTTCGGCAGCCGATGTCATTCTTAACTGCGCTCAACAGATGTATTTTGGGGATCGTACCTTCAGGCGGATTTTCGCTCGCGCGGAAGAGCACTGCGTCGAGAGGGGTTTGATTGAGAGTTGCCAGAATTACTTTCACCAGCATTGGCACGACCTCAAGCGGGCCGATGGGGAGCTCTTACTTAAGACCATCGCCGCACGTATCAGCGGCCGTGAGCCCTGGCCCATTCGTGAGCGTCCCCGAATCCATCGCACAAGTTTGCTTTATCGGTGGAACGTGGAACAGGCGAGAGTCCTAACCAGGATCGGGTTCATCCGCGAAGAAGAGGTACTCGCTCAACTTAAGGTCTCGACTGAGGAGTATCCGAGGGTCAGGCAATTAGCCAATGAGGGGTGCTGGCTTCGAGATTACGCCGAGCGACTCGACCTCAGGCCTTCAGATGAAGAACTCGCCTTCTGCCGTCAGGAGTTTCGAGAACGTGAACAAATCGAGAGCCTTGCCGATGAGAAAGAATGGCTGGCAGGGCACGCGCTCACAGCAGAGCAAGTTGCCGACCTACTCGAGACAGAGGCGTGTATCATGAAGTTAGTCGCGTCGGTTGGTGACGAAGCACCGACGCGGTCCCAACTGCTGCTTGATTATGCACGGGTTTGCAAACTTTCAGCTCCTCCAACAGAGATTGAAAGCGAGTGGCAAAGACTCTGGACTGAAATCAAAGGCGGCGGTTTAGACGCGGATCAACTTTTGACTACGCGAGTCGAGGTAAATCTGACCCAGTCTCCGCTGAAGCAGCCCGAACCCGTGCCGGAACGTTGGGCATGGTGTCAACAGCACAAGATCGCACCCGAACAACTGACAGCGCGACTAAGCGAACGCGCCCTGCTGCGTAAGCTAGCTTCAAACTTCTATATTCGGCCGGCCGTGATATACCGTGAGCAGGTAATCGCAAAACTCAAGGCGTGTGGCAGTTTCCATAGAGCGCTGGATCAGCTCGTGTTGATTTACGAACATATATTGCAGAGCGGGTTGAGCACCACGTGGCACCCCCAGTGGAAGGTTTTTGTTCAACCTGATGTCCGCCTGCTAATGGAATGGTTCTGTAATGAGCACGAGGTCCACCCGAAGCGCGCTCGTAGCTATATAAAGTGGAAAGGATTTGATGAACTCGTCGATTTTCTAAATATCGCTCAGCTAAACTATATCGACGCCACGCAATCTCTTTAATATCTGGTTAGTGTGTAGTCGCCATAGTCACCGTGATACTTGAAACCGATGCCCTCATAGAAAGCCCTTAATCGTGACTGATCCTTTCTAAAACACAGACAGACCATCGGGTAGGTCAAGAGCAGATGCGCGCATAAGGTCCTGAGCGCCTTCGCTCCAATACCGTGCCCGCGCAAATCAGGATGCGTCCAGACGGCCTCGATTAAAACGGCATCATCTGTCTCAACTGCTACATCGGCTTTAAATAGGATTTTGTCGCCTTCGCAAGCAATCCAGACTCTTCCGTCTTCAATTCGACGCAACAATCGCTGCGCCGAAGTTATTGGTTGCGGCAAAGGCTGAGCCGCCAGTTCAAGGTATAAATCGGTATGTATTCGGAAGAGTTCTTCGTACTCCTCAGGGCGGGCTGGCCTAAGGGAAATCTGGCCAGCAGCATCGGTATTCAATTCGCCTCGACGAAGTACGTAGAATAAATGTGTTTCAGTTTTTCCAGATCGCTTATCCTGAGAAGCCTTAAGGAAGGCTTCGACTTCATGTTCGAGCCCGACAAGCAGTTTAAATTGGCGACTTCCTGAATCCCGGGCTCTTTCGCCCAGGACTTGAGCCATCTCAACGCCGCCCGCCCAAGCAGCCACGTTACCTAGTAACCCGACCCCCTGCAGATTCCCGTTTTTCCAGAAACCGTAAAAGGTTTCGTCGGGTGTTTGAGATGTCAAACCAAGCCTAAGAAACCCGATCAAGATCAAGTTTCTGACCGCCTCAGAGGCCAAATAAGAGAATACAGGTGGAAGTTCTTCGACGGTAAAGGGCTTCAATTCCCCCGCATTGAGAACTCCGGGAAAAATCTCCATAAGAACCTCTTTAGCACAACTGCCAGCAATGATAATTAGTGCCTGGTTTATTATCAAGCAGTTCCATCGCGCGTTGGTTCAAACCTTGACATATCAAGCAGTTCCATCGCGCGTTGGTTCAAACCTTGACATGCTGCAGTTCAATCGGTTAGCCTCTAACGTTGCTTCGACCGAAAAATTCGCAACAGGAGTAACCACGAAAGTGAAGGCTGATATTCATCCAAAATACGTGAACGCGACCGTGCATTGCGCCTGCGGTGAGACGTGGCAGACACGGTCGACGAAGTCGGAGATCCGGCTTGAGATCTGTTCCAATTGCCATCCGTTCTTCACCGGCAAGCAAAAGCTGATCGACACCGCCGGCCGCGTCGAACGGTTCAATCGCAGGTACGGCCGTAAGACAGAAGCTTAGCTGATCAACAACGCAATAGTGGTTGCCGGGGCCGCCCGGTCGCATCCGCACGCTGACTGTTTTCGATAGAGAACCGTGAGCAGGCTGAATGCGAGAAGTCGAAGCGGCAGCCGGCAACCATTGTTTTTTTACCGCGCTGGAAGTGAGGCGTTTATGAGAGAAGACCAAATAATAGTTGGCGGACAGGCGGTCATCGAAGGCGTGATGATGCGAGCGCCGCACTCGTATGCGGTCGCGGTGCGCCGGCCCGACGGCCAGATCGTCGCGAAGTCCGAGCGGCTGCCGGTACTCGCGGAAAAATACCCGCTGCTCAAGCTGCCGGTGCTTCGCGGCTCTGCCGTGCTGATTCAGTCACTGATACTAGGCATCAAGGCGCTGAACTTTTCAGCGAACGTCGTCTTCCACGAAGCCGAGAAAGAAACAGCGGCTAGAGCTCCGGAGTTTCAAGCCGCAGCGTTGACATCAGGCATGGTGGCGACAGCGGCTCCAGTCGCTGTTGCGACTGAAGTCAAGCCGGCCGCTGAAGTGAAGAGCACCGCAGCCGCTGGGGCTATTGGCTCGATAATCTTCGCTCTTTTTTTTAACGTCCTGCTGTTCATCGTGCTGCCGCTGCTTCTGACGAACATTCTGTTTGTTTATTTTGGCGGCGGAACCATCGATTCGCACTCGGCCAGCGGCAAGTGGTACGCAGACGCGTGGGCGTGGATTCGCGCGGGGCTCCATCCGATTCGCCCTTCAGTCGCGTTCAACCTCGTTGACGGACTGATTCGAATGACGTTCTTTCTGATCATGATTACGAGCTTCTCGCTGCTGCGCGACATCCGCCGCGTCTTCGAGTATCACGGCGCCGAGCACAAGGTCGTATACACCTGGGAAGCCGACGAGGAGCTGACGGTCGCGAACGCCCGCACGAAACGGAGACAGCATCCGCGCTGCGGCACGAGTTTCCTGATGATCGTGATGCTGGTTTCGATCGTCGCATTCTCGGTGGTGAAGTTCGATTCGCTCTTTCTCAACTTCCTCGTGCGCGTGTTGCTGATCCCGGTAGTCGCCGGCGTGTCTTACGAGATAATTCGCGCATCGGCGAAGAGCACCGGCCAGTGGTTCTTCTCGGTGATTACGAAACCAGGGCTGTGGCTTCAGAACATCACGACGAAAGAGCCGGATGACTCTCAACTTGAGGTCGCGATCTATGCGCTGAAGGAGTCGTTGAAGCTGGAGCCCGAGGCGGAGACGGCGTGATGCGTGAAACGCGATGCGTGACTCGTGAAATGCTGATTCGCGAGAGTTCTTACTCACGAATCACTTAATCAAAAATAATGTTAGAGAGACTGGACGCAATCGAAGAGAAGTATGAAGAACTGACTCGGCAGTTGAGCGATCACGAGCTGCTGGCGGATCAGTCGAAGTACACCAAGATCGCAAAGCAGCACCGCGACCTCGAAGAGATCGTCGCCAGAGTCCGCGAGTTCAAATCGCTTGATCGCGGCATTCGAGAAACAAACGAGCTGCTCGAAACGGAAGAAGACGCCGATATGGTCAGCCTTGCGCGCGCGGAACTCGCCGAGCTCGAGCAGCGCCGGGAAGCCGTCGAAGCTAACCTGAAATTCCTGCTTCTTCCCAAAGATCCCAACGACGAAAAGAACGTCATTCTTGAAATCCGCGCCGGCACTGGCGGCGATGAAGCCTCGTTGTTCGCCGCCGAGATCATGCGCATGTACACGCGCTACGGCGAGCGGCAGGGCTGGCGAGTTCAGGTGCTCGACGCATCGGAGTCGGGCATCGGCGGAGTCAAGGAGGCGATCCTGTTGATCGAGGGCAATCGCGTCTACTCAAGGCTTAAATACGAATCGGGTGTCCATCGCGTCCAGCGAGTTCCCCAGACGGAAGCATCGGGGCGCATACACACATCGGCGGTCACAGTGGCGGTGCTTCCGGAGGCAGAAGAAGTCGACATCAAGATCGATCCAAAGGACATCCGCATTGATACATTCTGCTCGTCCGGTCCCGGCGGCCAGTCCGTCAACACGACGTACTCGGCCGTCAGAATCACGCACCTGCCGTCTAACATCGTTGTCTCGATGCAGGACGAGAAGTCACAAATCAAGAACCGCGAGAAAGCGATGAGGGTCTTGCGCTCGCGGATTCTCGAGATGGAGCAAGAGAAGCAACACCAGGCGATCGCAAGCGAGCGCCGCTCGATGGTCGGGTCGGGCGATCGCTCGGAGAAGATCAGGACTTACAACTTCAAAGACAACCGCGTCACCGATCATCGCATTGGCTACACGTCGCACCAGTTGAACCTTTTCATGGAAGGCGAGATCGGCGACTTGATCGACGCGCTGGTCGCGTATTACGAAGCGGAGAAGCTCAAAGCCGAAGCTGCCGCCTGATTGCATGCAACTGGCTCCATCTCCGTGTAGCCAGCGTTGACGTTGTGGTAGAATCACGCCCAGCCGGAGGTTCCCAATGAGCACTCAGATTGAACCACTTTTGACGATAGCGGACCTCGACCTCATGCCAGAAGATGAGAACCGCTACGAACTCATCGCAGGAGAGCTCTTTGTGTCACGCGCCCCAAGTCTTTTCCACCAAGTCGTCGTAAGCAACATCATTGCCCTGGTCCGGCCGTATCTCGATCTAAACCCCATCGGTATGATCGTGCCCGGGCCAGGAGTGATCTTCAGCCAGCTCAGCGGTGTGATCCCCGACCTTGTGTTCATCAGTAATGAACAACGCGGAGAAATCGCGTCCGGCGAAAAGGTGACCGGCGCACCGGCGCTCGTAATTGAGATTCTTTCCCCGGGACCCGAAAACGAGCGGCGCGATCGGGTCGCCAAGCGTCAGCTATACGCAAAGTACGGAGTGAAGGAGTATTGGATAGTTGACTTGGAGAGGCGCGCCGTTGAAGTTTATGTCCTGGTTGGAGAGAGCCTGACGCTGTCTGCGGTTTTTACAGACCAGGATGAGATCACCTCCGAAGTTTTGCCCGGGTTCCGTTGCAGGGTCGAGAGTATTCTCTCGATCTAAGAACGCCGGAATCGTGACGGTCCCGTGTCATTGACCTCAACTGCCTTGCCCAGTATCCGCCAAGCCATCACCGAAGGCGCAGTCCGGCTCCACGCTGCGGACATTGACCAGGAGCGCCGCGCGGCGGGCCTTCTGCTCTGCCATGTGATGGGCATCGACCGCACTCGCTTGCTAACCAGGTCCGAAGAACAGATTGATGAAGCCCAGTATCGCGACTACCTCGCGCTTGTTGAGCGGCGAGCTGCCGGCGAGCCGGTGCAATACCTGACTGGCCATCAGGAATTCTACGGTCTGGATTTCATCGTCACTCCAGATGTGCTCATTCCGAGACCCGAGACTGAGTTTCTGATCGGCCGCGTGATGAAGCTCGTAGAAGAGAGACAGGATTCGCCGTTGATCGTTGACGTCGGAACCGGATCAGGCTGCATCGCAGTAACGCTTGCAATACAAC
>JBGQGO010000044.1:0-16790 GCA_041497455.1 Blastocatellia bacterium
CGGCTGGTATTGATGTCGATAGACGGAGAGCATATCCCGGTGAAAGACGTCGCTCAAATGACTGGTTGGTCCGAATCGAAGGTAAAGGTCCGGGCATTTCGCGCGCGCCGCCGAATGCGACAGGCGGTTGAGAAACTGCTTGAGCGCAGGCTAACAAGCGCGGACAAGAAAGGCGGGTAGCTCCATGCCGGACGCGCACATCATAAGTACGCTCGAAGGGAAGCCTTTTGACAGCCTGAGCGGCGACGATATCGCAAGTGCTGAATCTCACATCGCGATCTGCGATGACTGCAAGTCGGCTTATGACGCCGCGCGGATCGCTGCTAGTCTCATACAAGCTCGCACGGCTGAAACAGTGGACGTTGGACCTTTTTTCAACACACGAGTAATGGCCGCGATCAGAGAGAGCCGGCTTTCGCCTGAAGAGTCTCCGCTCGTTCGGATGTGGAGAGCCGCCGGCGCGCTGGTCTCAACAATGGCCGTTGTGCTGGTGATGCTGGCCGGAATGACGATCTTCAGTGAGAGCCCTGATTCGCAGACGGAATTGACGATCGCGTCGAGCCAGAATCTCTATTCGCCGGAGTATGTGGTGCTGGAGCGCGGCGATCTCGGTGATGACGAACTGGCAAACGATCAGGTGGTCTCGACAATTTACGACCTGGAGGACGGTGATGGACAGTAGCGCTAGAAGCAAGTGGCAGGTTCGACTCGCGGTTCTCATTCTTTTCGTTGTCGGTTTCATGGCGGGAGCGCTGGCGATGAACATTTACCGCGCGCGCCAGAGGCCTCCACGACCCGGCGGGCGCGGCGGATTCGAGCAGATGCTCGACAGGCTCAATCTGACGCAAGATCAGAGAACCCAGGTCGGCGAAATCTTTGACGACGCCCGAAAACAATTGTCAGAGTTGCGCAGAGAGTCGGAGCCTAGATTCCGTGAGGTGCGCAAGAACACCGACGAGCGGCTTCAGTCGGTGCTAACCCCGGAGCAGTGGGAACAGTTCCAGCAGATGACGAGCAGAAGAAGCCGGCCTTATGGCAGGCCGAGAAGAGAAGGCGGTCAGCGCTAAAGTGTCTAAAAGATCAGAGCCCTCGCAGCAACGACGCATCGTCGGAACAATCCCTTTCACCCATAAGACCCGCGCACCTCGATGCGCGGTCGAATCAGGTCGAACGCACCAGCCTTCCCGCACCGAACCATCTAAGGCACAATTGCACGTGGTTGCGATACAATCGCACAGGAGTAGAAGCTATGTCACAGCCCACTCTTGAAGAAGTGCTTGCAGGTATCGATGCGCTTTCGCCACAGGACCGGCGTCAGGTGCGTAGTGCGCTCAAAGAAGATTCATCGAAGCTTGCAACCACTGCGCCTGTGCACAGAGCTACGCAGGCAGTGCCCGTTAAGGACATGATTCGCGAGGCCGCCTGGCTCGAACAGCACGGTGAAGAATACGCCGGACAGTGGGTGGCGCTCGACGGCGAGCGTTTGGTCGCATCGAGCACCAACGCAAAGGATGTGTTTGCCGCAGCCAAGGCCGCCGGGGTAGCCGATGCCCTGATTGTCAGGGTCGGATCACGGGAAGCGTTATCCTTCGCTGGCTTCTGAAGAGACCACACCTCAGGTATGCCGAGAGATTGCTGTTTGGCCTCAGTCCTTCTATCGACACAGATTTCAAACACGAATTACCATTCGAACTGCTTCGAATCGCCTCAACGGGTGGGATTGTGATAGAAATAGAATTCGAGCATTAGAATCATGAAACAAGCCCAACTAATCAAGAGTGCGCAGCTGTTGCCGAACGGAGCTCGGTTTTACAGGTGCGCGCTACAGGTCAATCCCTACGATTACCTGGTTGTACACAAGAAGAGAACCAGTTACAGCGATGAAGCCGCCTATAACAGAGCTATTGTCGACGCGTGCAAGAAAATAGGAATCGAGGTTATTGCAATAACCGATCATCACCGTGTGAGCAGCAGCGTGCGGCTACGAGAGGAGGCCCGAGCGGCAGGAATACATGTGTTTCCCGGATTCGAGGCAACAACGAAGGACGGCGTTCACCTGCTCTGTCTTTTCGACCCGCAAGGCGATCGCGACCTTGAGCGGGTTCTGGGCGACTGCGGGATTCACGACGACTCAGGACGATCCTCACCGTGCAAGTACGACGCAATCGAGTTCCTCAATGAAGCTTCTGAGTGGGAAGCCATATGTATAGCGGCCCATGTTGATTCGAACGACGGCCTCTTGGCGAGATTGACGGGACAGCCAAGAGTAAATGCGTGGCGCTCACCTAAGCTTATGGCCTGCTCGCTGTCCGGCTCCGCCGCATCCGCGCCTGATGGAATTCGCGACATCCTACAAGACAAGGTTCCTGAATATCGCCGCGAGCCTAAGGTTGCGATTCTTAACGCTCTGGATGTCAATGACCCCGCCGACCTTGAGAAGCCGCAAGCATCATGCTGGATTAAGATGTCGGCCCCCACGGCTGAGGGTCTCCGCCAAGCCTTCCTCGATCCCGACTCGCGAATTCGTCTCTCACACAAGCCCGACCCACATACCGAATTCGTGGCGATGGCATGGGAGAGCAGCGGATTTCTTGAAGGTGCTAGGGTGCACTTCAACGAGAACCTGAATGTGCTCATAGGCGGTAGGGGAACTGGCAAGTCTACCGTGATCGAGAGTCTCAGGTACGTGCTCGGCCTCGATCCTGTCGGGGACGATGCGAGGAAGCTAAGCGCCGGGATAATCAACCACGTGCTAAGAAGCGGAACCAAGGTCTCGCTCCTCGTGCGCTCTTACCTCTTTTCGGAGATGAAGGAGTACCTGATCGAACGAACCATACCTAACCCACCGGTTGTTCGTGATGAACAAGGCAACGTCCTGCCACTCACGCCACACGATGTTGTTTCCGGAGCCGAGATATTCGGCCAGCACGAGATTGCCGAGCTGACCAAGAGTCCAGACAAACTCACGCGATTACTCGATAGGTTTAGAGAGCCTGACTCAGATCTTAGCCGCAAGAAAGCCGAACTAAGACGAGAACTGGAGCGGTCGCGGAGTCGCATACTCGATGCCCAGAGGGAGCTGAAGGTAATCGAAGATCGTCTCGCGGCGCTTCCCGGCTTGGAAGAGACGCTCATGCGGTTCAAGGAGGCCGGACTTGAAGAAAAGCTCAAGGACCAAAGCCTTCTCGTACGTGAAGAGAGGGTGCTCAACGCGGTTTCCGAGAGATTCGAGCCGTTTAACGAGATTTTGAACCAGCTTCGCGATGCGCTGCCGATCGACCGCGCGTTCCTGTCGCCAAGATCGCTGGAGGGCCTTCCCGGCCGCGCGATCCTCGAACAGGCTGAGACTGTGTTGGCCGAGCTAGACAACCAAATGGCGGAAGCGATATCACGAATGGCTGCCGCGCTGGATCACGCCGGGGAGAGTGTGACTGCTATCCGTTCGCAGTGGAACGAACGAAAGCGAGAAGTCCAAAGCGCCTACGAAAAGATCCTTCGCGAACTTCAAAAGTCACGAGTTGATGGAGAGGAGTTCATAAGGCTTCGGCGCCAGATCGAAGAGCTGCGTCCGCTGGATGAGCGACAAGCTGCGCTGCGCCGCTCGCTGGAAGAGCATCAACAGTATCGGCGTAATTTGTCGGCTGAATGGGACGACACAAAGACTGAGGAGTTCAGGCGACTTGGGGCGGCGGCAAAGAAAGTCAATCGACAGTTGTCACTCAAAGTAAGGGTCAGCATTACGTTCGCTGGCAATCGCTCTCCTTTCATCCAGCTACTTCGCGATCAAGTAGGTGGCAGGCTATCGGAGGCGCTTGACACTCTGGGGCGAGCAGAGCAGTTATCGCTTAGGGAATTTGCCGATGCCTGCAGAGCGGGGCGGGACGTAGTCGCTCGAAAATATGGCATACCGCCTAGTCAAGCCGACAGACTTGCTCAAGCCTCGGTGGACGTCCTGATGCAAATCGAGGAGCTTGATCTGCCGCCGACAACAAGAATAGAGCTGAATGTTGGGGGAGAAGGAGACTCCCCGGTCTACAAGTCTCTCGAAGCGCTGTCGACCGGCCAAAAGGCAACTGCGGTATTGCTTCTCCTGTTGTTAGAGTCCGATGCACCGTTGATTGTGGATCAACCTGAGGACGACCTGGACAACCGTTTTATAACAGACGGCGTAGTTCCAAAGATGCGCAAAGAGAAACAGCGCCGGCAATTCATCTTCGCAACACACAACGCGAACATACCGGTGCTTGGCGATGCGGAATTGATTATTGGACTTCAAGCCTCTGGCGAAGCGGGACAGGGTCACGCGGAAATCCTGCCAGAACACATGGGTTCGATTGACGACCGGGCAGTGCGTGAACTCGTTGAAGAGATTTTGGAGGGCGGGAAAGAGGCTTTCGAAATGCGCAGACTCAAGTACGGCTTCTAGAACACTAACATATGACCAAGGCCGAACTACTCGAGATTATCAAGAACGGCGAAAACTCCGGAGTGGAGTTCAAGCGCGACGACATTCACCCTAAGGATCTGGCAAAGGAGATCTCAGCACTTTTGAACTTTGAAGGGGGCTACATTCTTCTCGGTGTCGAGGATGACGGTACGATTTCCGGTCTGACCCAAGATCCGCGAGAAAGAGAGCGGTGGGTTACAAATATCTGTCGGGATCGCATCGAACCCGCGATCATACCTTACTGGGAGACCATCACACTGGATTCTTCGGAAGTAGTTGGCATAATAACTCTTCCCGCTGATAGTCCTGACAAACCATACAAAGCCAAGCGCAATTCTCATTGGCAGATTTATATCCGCGTCGGCACCACTTCGAGAGAAGCCAGGCGTGAAGAGGAACGGAGACTTCATCAAGCCTCGGGATTGATGCGGTATGATATCAGTCCCGTACCTGGTACTTCCCAAGCAAATCTCGAACGGCGCCGCCTTGAGAACTATTTCCGAGATATTCTTCGTCAAGATTGTCCCCCGGCTGACGACCAGGAAGCCTGGGAGACGGTGCTGCTTAATACCGATATCTTGATAGCAAACCGCGGTCATTGCTTCGCCACAGTCGGCGGCTTGCTCCTCTTCGGAGAGAATCCCAATCGAAACTTGCCGCAGGCTGGGATAACGGCCACCGCATATCCAGGTGTGCAGAAGGAGTACGCAACCGTCGATGAAGAAGTCGTTCGCGGTCCTCTCGTTTCTGTCTTTTCACGCCGGGGAAAGCTCGTCGAAGCCGGAGTCATAGATCGAGCAGTTCAGTTCATATCGAGAAACATGGGCACAACTGCTTGGTTAGACAATGGGCGCCGCCGAAGGAAGAAGGCGCTTCCAGTTGAGGCCATCCGCGAGAGCGTAGTAAACGCAGTGACCCATCGCGACTACACCATTGCGGTTACGGATATCGAGGTCTCGTTGTATAGCGACCGCTTTGAAGTTATTAGCCCGGGCCGACTCCCAAACGGTGTCACCGTCGAAAAGATGAAGCGAGGTGTTGTCAGAGCGGCACGAAACGGACTTCTCAAAGACATTCTTCGCGATTATGGATACATGGAGCACCGCGCGCTGGGCGTTCCAGAACTCATCGTTCGCGCCATGCGAGAACATAACGGTACGGAGCCAGATCTTATAGAAGAAGAGACTCGCTTCATCGTACGACTCTGGAAAGAGCCTCCCGCGCGATGACGCGAAATTGAGCTCAGCGGTTCTCTTCATCACCGGCGCCTGGACTGGTAAAGTCGCGCCCGCAATCCACTCTTGTCGAGGAGTTCACCAGAACTTGACCCTGCAAGCGCCCAAAGTTTTTGCCGCAGCGATCGCACTGGCGGCCGTCTTCCTGGCGTTCGGTGGCGGGGATCCGCACAGTGTTCGTGGCGAAGTGGAGATGCAGAATCCAGCAGCGCCGATAATCCCTCCCGTGATGACAAGCCCGCCGGGCGCGGCTGCGGTTGAACAGCGGTCTCAAGGCACTCGGCCGGGGGCGGCGCTCGTCGAAAGTTTCGACGGGCTCGGAGTTGGGTTCGAAGGCCCGCAGGGCACCGCTAACTGCGAAACCCGTCCGATAACAGCCTCGCCGTTGGAAAAAATCACATCTTCCAGATCGTCAATACGCGGATGGCGATCTTCACGAAGAAGGGCAAGCGGTTCAAAGAGAGCGGCAAGGTTCTTTATGGTCCGGTCCCGACTAACACGATATTCAAAGGCTTCGGCGGCGCGTGCGAGGCCACAAACAATGGCGATGGTTCGATATGATCAAATCGCTGATCGATGGCTGGTTGTGATGCCGACGTTCCGCCGAGGTTCTGAGCGGCCAGATCAGCCGGTGCCCGGGCGATCCGGTGAGCCGGCTCAGGTGGGCGTGCCGGGTCAACTGAGTCAGCCTGGTCCCGCCGCGCCGCTCTTCGTTCCTCCACGTCAACTCGAACAACCGCCGCAACCGCGCCCGCCCGATCTGCCGGGACAGCCGCCGCAACAACGCCCGGCCGATCAGCCTCGGCCACCTGGTCCGCAGGGACCGTACTCGATGTGCTATGCGATAAGCGCGAGCGCCGACCCGCTCGGTTCATACTACCGGTATGAATTCCTACGGCCGCTTTTTCCGGACTATCCGAGGCCGGCGATCTGGCCCGACGGCTACTACGTGCCGACCAGTACCGGCGACGACGTGATTCAGAAGCACGCTTGCGTTGTGGACCGCGCGAAGATGCTGAAGGGCGAGTCGGCCACCGAGCAGTGCGTCATCATCGACGGCGGGAACTTCCTGAACAACGCGGATCTTGATGGCAAGCGGCTTCCGCCACCGGGCGCGCCAAACATCATGATGGCCGCGGGCGGAACGCAACTGAAGAATGTCCTGGAAGACGACGCGATCTAGGCGTGGAAGTTTCACGTCGATTGGAAGGATCCTGCCAACACAAAGGTCACCGGTCCTGAGAAGATCACCGTCGCTCCGTATCGTTACTTGTGTGACGGGCAGCTCACGAATTGCGTTCCGCAGCCGGGAACGGAGCGGCGCCTCGACGCGCAAGGTGACAAGATCATGGCGCGGCTCGTCTATCGAAGGATCGGCAAGCGAGAATCTATCGTTGGGCTGCACTCGGTCAACTCGTCGGTGGGAGGAGGCGGCGTGAGATGGTACGAGTTCCGTGTTGGCAAGGACCGCAACGTCAGCTTGTATCAGCAGGGCACGTATGCGCCCGACGGCTTCTATCGCTGGATGGCGAGCCCGGCCATTGATCGGCTGGGCAACATCGGCATCGGTTATTCATTCGGCGGGACACCGAACTTCGGCGGGCAGCGGTTCGCTGGGCGGCTCGCGAAGGACCCGCTCGGCCAGTTGACGCTGAAGGAGACCGTGCTGGTTGAAGGCGAGGGAGCGCAGAACGCGATGCGCTGGGAAGATTACACACAAACGGCTATCGACCCGAGCGACGACTGTACGATCTGGTACGTGGGCGACTACATCAAGAAAGGCGCGGCGGGCTACTCGAGCAGGATCGGCGCGTTTCGCATGCCTGGGTGCAAGGGCGGACGTTAGTTGCTGGACATTCATCATCAGACTAAGCTGAGGGCGGGATTCAGCATTCTGGTGAGTGGCGACGCTGACGGATGGCTGGCAAACAGAAAATCGTGATCATTGCGGGACCAAACGGCGCTGGCAAGACTACGTTTGCTCGCGAGTTCTTGCCTAACGAGGCGGACTGTCCGGTCTTCGTAAACGCTGACCTGATCGCTGCGGGGCTTGCTCCATTCTCTCCTGAAGCCGCTGCATTTCGGGCGGGCCGGCTGATGCTGGAAGAGATCAGGAATCATGTGCACCGGCGAGAGAGCTTTGCCTTTGAAACTACGTTGAGCAGCTTGATGTATGCTCGCTTGATTCCGAAGTGGCGACGGCTAGGGTATCGCGTAAGGTTGATCTACCTGCGCTTGCCCAACCCTGAGATGGCCGTCACACGGGTCGCGGATCGCGTTGCGCAAGGCGGTCACTTCATTCCCGAGGCCGTAATTCGACGCCGTTTTGATGGCGGCTGGAACAACTTCAATTCAAAATATAAGCTTCTCGTCAACGCTTGGGCGCTGTATGATAATTCTCAACCGGAACCTGTTCTGATCGAGGAGGGCGTGAATGAACAAGCCTAGTATTCTGGCCGAGACTGACCCTGACCTGGCACAAGCCGGCGCGGCACTCGAACGCGCTGCTCGCGACGCAAGGCGGCTGGCAGATCAGACCAACACGCCGTTCCACGTGTTCATCGATGGAAAGATCGTAGACCTCCGCAAGCTCGAGCAAGAGTCGCAGGTTGAATCTACGGTCAGCGAGTCGAATGAACCCCGCCTCTCACGCTGAATCACACGCCAGCGACAAAGAGATGACTAAATCTCAACCTCCAAGCGAAGAGTTGATTCGGCACCTCTCACACTACGATCTGAGCGTAGGCGAGCTCGCCGCTTGCCCTGCTACAGATGGTGCTGGAAGAAGCGTGTAATCGAAGCATCTCGTAATTCACAGAACCGTCCACGCCATTTCGTTGCAAGCGAGGACACCGACGCCTCCATGATCTTACTTCACCGGCTTGGCACTGAGCCTCGCCCATTCTTCGCCGCCGACACAGTGAATGTAGCCCTGGCTGTGACCGCACTCCAAACTCATCCCCGCAGCGTCGTATCCCTGGAAAGTGTCGTGGACACCAACCAGCGAGAGAATCGCCGCACCATTTGCCTGGGTCATAAACGCGATGAATTGATATTTCTGGGTCGTGCGTCCCTTGAACTTGATCGTGATGAAGCCGCTCGACAGAATGACGTTGCCGCTATCCGATTCGCGGGTCGTATTATTATTGGAACGCCCGACAAATTTGTACGTGAACGTGCCATCTGACCTGATCGAGTATTGCTCACCGTAAAATGTTGTATTCGTGTGCGAATAGTCGCCCGTGTACGAGTCGATATACGTTTGTACGCTGCCCGCGCCCTGATCCCAAGTGCCCACGAGATCCGCCATCGTGATCGATGCTTTCAGCGTGCCGGACAACGGTTTCTGGGGTGCATAACCCGGGCGGTCCGGAAATGGATCTTTGTTTTGAATGGTTGGAGTTGGAGCGGCTGAGGAGTCCGCGACGCTTGCCGAGGCATCTGCCGTATTTGACCCGTTGTCGATACTCAAGCCTTCGGCAGTGAAAGTAATCTTGTCGGGTGAAATGCCGGTGACGGCTTGCAGATTCACACCAGCAAGTTGCCTGCAGACCTTCAGGCTTTCGGCATTGGCCCCTTGCTTTGCTTCCTGATAACAAGCGAGCCCAAACCCGGCGTAGAGCACAAGGGTTTCATACATCTCTTGCTTCTGACGATCGCTGACGCCGTTCAAAGCGTTGCCGTCGACCAGCGCGCCGGCGATCGTGTCGCGCAATTCCATCATTGGCGGGTCTGGCGGCTGACCCGCGTCGTGATAGACGCTCGCGTTAGTGGCAAAGAAAAAGCTCAGGGCGAGCGCCAGGTCGTTAGGCTTGCCTGCTGCTCGTGCTCCCTTTTCGTATTCCTCGAGGATGGCGGTCAGGAGCGTCACCACCTGCGCGTTTCCAGCATCAATCAGATTGGCAATCTCACGCGTTTTTAGATGGGTGCCCGTCGGGCGAAAATGGACGGACGCGTCGTTGATCGGAGCGACGGTTTCATTGGCTGATGTTGTCTTCGCCGTTGCACCCGTGCCGGAATGCTTCACACCCAGCCTCTTCTCCAGCCGCCGCCGCGCCAATCGATCCATAACGATGTTTGTGATCGTCGCGCTGGCGGGATTGTTCCAGTTTCCGCCCAGCTTGTCCTTGTACTGCGGAAGCACCGGCGCTGACATGAGGAGCAACAACGAAATCAAAAAGCAACAACGATTGAAGCGAGACGCGGTGTCCTTCATTTTCTGATCTCCTGTCTTGACTGATCCGAACCAAACCTCTGCTTTAGGCCTGTCCTCTCCTAGTAACTAACGCGACAAGTCTTTTGCGAAACTTTCATCCCACCATCGGTACGCGGAGTATATCACCCTTGTATAAGAAGGCGCTGACACGCTTGACGACCAGACGTTGGAGATCAGAGAGTCCGCCGGCAACTACAGGAGGAGATTCTGTTTCCTCACATCATCGACAGCAACGTCAAGCCTCTTCGGAGTTACTACAAGCTGATCACCAGACGATTGATCTGGAGACCGCCATCGACGTAACATTATGCCTTCTCCTGCGGCCAAGAGATGACTGAAGCGCTACCTCCAAGCGAAGACTTGATTCGAGAGCTCTCAGCCTTCGATCTGAGCGTAGGCGAACTCGCGCTTGCACTGCGAGAGATGGTGTTGGAAGAAGCGCCCGCGGCGGTCGAGAAAGTGCTTCGCGTGTACGCACTAGTGTTTTGGTATTCGCTCACGGGTCGAATGTCGGATGCCTTTGTTCAGGTCGTGGTGTATCCCAAAGGCGTGAATCTCATGTTCAATCGCGGCGCGGAGCTTGAAGACCCCGGCGGAGTGCTAGTGGGCGAGGGCAAGATCATCCGGCACATCAAAGTCCGTCGCCCGGATGATTTGAAGAACCGTCATCTGCGGAAGTTCATTCGAGCGGCGCTAAAACACGCGAAGTCGATCGCAAGAGAGAAGGAGCTCGCGGGTCGATCTACGAAGCCGGCCGCCCGGGCCTCTGCGAAAAGACGCTCTCGGAAGTGACAAAGCCGGGATTGCTGAGATCTTTCTCGTGAACACTAGCCTGAGAGGGACCTACCCGACGCGGCTGCGTAAGCAGCGAGGTTCTGAGGGCGAGCCCGCGTAGTTGACCAATAGAAATACTCTGCACACTCCGAGAGCCGTGATGCGTATCTGAGTGTGAGTACCGAAGGAACATTGGCGGCCCAAGTTCGTAACGCCTTATCGAACGAGCGTTAGTTGAAAATCTGCGACGAATCCAAGGATCGGTTCACTCACGTTCGAGTGAAACCGGTTTCTAATTAATTCAGCGAGGTCAAGCTATGAAGAGAATTCGTTTTGTCGTTACTGCCCTGATCTGCGTTGCGGGCGCGGGACTTTTCGCGCTACCTGCCACCCACGCAAACGGACCTGGCACAAAGAACGTAACTTTCAACAAGGAAATCGCGCCGATCTTCTACAAGAGCTGCGCCGAGTGCCATCGCCCCGGCGAAGCCGCGCCGTTCTCGGTGCTCAGCTTCAAAGACGTGCGGCCGTGGGCGAAGTCCATTAAAGAGAAGGTGGTCAGCCGTCAGATGCCTCCGTGGCACGCCGACCCGCACGTCGGCCGATGGGCCAATGACCCGCGTCTGACGCAGGCTCAAGTCGATACGATCGCCGCCTGGGTGGACGGCGGAGCGCAGGAAGGCAATCCGAAAGACCTGCCGCCCGCGCCTCAATTCGTCGAGGGTTGGGGTATCGGCAAACCTGATGTGGTTATACAAATGCCCGAAGAGTACACGGTCGAAGCAAGCGGCCCCGACGAGTACCAATACTTCGACGCGCCAACCAACTTCAAAGATGACATGTACGTGCAAATGGCAGAGGCCCGGCCCGGCAATCGGAAGGTCGTGCATCACATCATTGCTTTCGTGGTTCCGCCCGGCCAGCCGAGCCTCAACATGGTTCCGAAGGAGCAGCGCTCCGCGGCGCTCGAAGGGTCGTTGAAGAATACGCCGTTCTATCGCGACGGTCTTTTGATTCGAATGAAAAAGGATCAGCCGGTCTACAACGATGCGAGCGAGATCCCGGCCAATCTGAAAGGCTTCAACAACGTTGACGATTTTCTTACCGCTTATGCGCCGGGCAGCGACTATGGTGAGTGGCAACCGGGAACCGCGAAGAGGGTTCCTGCGGGCGCGATCATTCGCTTCCAGGTTCATTACTCGAAGATAGCCGGCAGCGTTCAGAAGGACCGTTCAATGGTTGGGATGATCTTCGCGAAAAAACCGCCGGAGCGGCTCATGAAGACGCGCGCCGTGTCTAACGTTTTTTTCCAGATCCCGCCGAATGCCGACCGTCACAAAGTAACTGCGAGCTGGAAGCCCAGCCTCGACATCACCCTTTACTCTCTGATGCCGCACATGCACTATCGCGGAGCGGCGATGGAGTACAAGGTCTTCTATCCCGACGGAAAATCCGAGGTGATCCTGAACGTGCCGGCTTACAGTTTCAACTGGCAGATGGCCTACCGTCCGCAAGCGCCGATACACATTCCCGCAGGCAGCAGGATTCAGGTTACTGGATACTTCGACAACTCGGCGAAGAACAAGTTCAACCCCGACCCGACGCAAGCCGTTCGTCAGGGTGAGCCCACCTACGACGAGATGATGATGGGCTTTATGGATTACACGGCGGAGAAGCCGCAGACGTTGGCGAAGGTCGATCCGCAGGTCTTCGACGCGTACGTTGGGAAGTACGACTTCGGCAACAACCGCCAGTACGTCGTGAGCAGAGAGGGCAACCGCTACTTCGGCCAGGGCGCGAAGAATCCGAAGCGCGAACTCTTCCCGGCGTCTGCGACCAGGTTCTTCATCCCCGAAGTTGAATCACAGATCACCTTCGTCAAAGATGAAAAAGGCGAAGTGGTCGAATTACTCTACGAGCAAAACGAAGGCTTGATTCACTGCAAGCGAGTCAGAGAGACGACCGCGGGTAAAGGGCAATAGTCCTCAGCATCTGGCTGCGCGGGCGTGAACTCCCGAAGCCTGAATGATTCAAGCATAAGCGAGCCGTTCCGAAGAACGCAGGCATCGGCCGTCCAGTCTGTTCACTTCCGTTCGTTACGAGAGCCCTCCGTTGCCGGCTCGCGGCGCGGGTCATCCACAGAGTAGGTGATCCCCGAGTACTGCATCTCTTCCCAAGTCTGTGGGCCCCAGCGAACTGCGACCTTAGGGTCGGGATTCCATTTGTTTGCAGTCGAGTTGTCGTAATGCGCGGTGGCTTCGAGGCGCGTTCCCTTGGGTACGGCCAGTGGCTTTGCGAAAACGTAATAGGTCTGCCAGTTGAAATCGTACTTCGGAACCGACAGCACGACTTCGGTCCGGCCATCGAGATAGACGAGACGATACTCCCAGCTCTTGCCGCGCAGGTGCGTGTGCGGGAACAACGCCCAGATGTGAGCGTCCTCGCTGAACTGAATCGCCGACTCGACTGCTTGATTGTCAGCGCCGGGAGAAATCACGAATAGTGGATTGACGAACGCGCTGTTACGGACTTCCTGCTGTGGAGGCTGCTTCGCGAAGATCACGCCGACGCTTGTTCGGTCCTTAGTCGCCGTGCCGTTTGCCGTGTAGTGCACTTGGAATGCGAAAACGGCCCCGGCCTTGATCCGCATTGCGGCGCCAGGCTTGAAGATCATCGCGTTCGTGCCAGGCGCGGTCGTTGCTATCAGCGAGCCGGGCAGCGACTGCTCTCCACCACCATGCCCCTGCCTGAAGCCTCCCAGATTTGGAACGACCTGCGCGAAGGCTGGCGTCCGGCGCGCGCCGGGCTCGCGGCAGAAGACCAGCACGTGGTGCACGACGCTCCGCGCGCCCGGTCTTACTTCGATCGCTTGAATCCATTTGTCTTCGGTGAAATTGGTCGGCGCCTCGAAGAACTGGTATGCGATCGTGCCGGACTCCTTGACTTCGAAGTCTCTTGGCATGCTTATGACGGCGTCGGGTGTGCCGATTTCCCAACCGCCGGCGAACATCGGAGCCGGCGGCAGATCCTTCGCATCGCCTTTTGGCGCGCCGCCGTCCGCCCAACGGATCAGCGTGTCTTTGTCCTTCTCGCTCAATCGCCGATCATTTGAGAAGATGCCGTGGGCCTGCGTCGCGTGCCATGGAGGCATGTTGCCTACGGCTACCTTCTCGCGAATCGCCTTTGCCCAGGGGCGCGCGTTTTCGTAGGTGAGCAGCGACATCGGCGCGATGTCGCCCGGCCGATGGCAACTCGCGCAGTTCTTAAAGAGAATCGGCGCAACGTCCTTCGAGAAAGTTGGCGTCCCAGCCGGACTTGTTCGAGCCGCCGGAATCGCGGTGAGAGCGAGAACTGTGACGGCGAGCGCCGCCGCATAAGTTAGCCGAGTCTTGATCATAGGAATGAGCTTCCTTCTTGCAGCCGAGGTTCGCTACGTGCCGCCTACGAGGCGAAGCACGCGTGACTATATCACATGAATTGTAGGTATTTCGAAAGTGGCCGGAGCGTGAAGAATCGGACCGGCAGGCAGGGATGCCTGCGCTCCCAGGCGGTGCATTTCGGTTCGCTCTCGACTAGTGACTTGTGGTTTTGTCGGCGGCGCGGTCGGAGTCAACCAGGGCGCTGATCAACAGCTTCCTGAGCCGCAGTTCGTACAACGCTTCTTCCATTTCGATCGCAACCGCATCTGGACACGCGCTCCCGGCGTTATGAGGTTGCGTCTGTGCCATCTCATCGGACAAGGCACGAATGAACATGTTTACGCGATCTAGTTCCTGGCGGCCATTGACACTATTCAGCATGATGATTCCCCTCTCTCTGGCTGTACTCCGTGATCTGTTCTCAATATGTGTCGGCAATGCCTGTACCGCGACTGGGGCGCCAGCTTCATCTTGCTAATTGTTGCACGTGAATAAAGCACATCACTCGTCCCCTGCACAGGTAGCAAGTCTTGTCAGGTCACAATGACAGATCGTGTGATCCACCGAGTCTACTGAGCCAAGCCGAGGGTGAGACGATGGACTCGCGAGTCTCGATTGCGTTTCCGTTTGTGTGTCTTGTGCAGGAGCAGAGAAACTGGCGTGTCAGGAAATGGTCTTGCAGAAATGCGGAGAAGCTATGGCCGCCATCACGCTGGAAAGTGACAGCAGCCACAGCCCTCCCGTTTTGGACCAGAGCAACGAGCGTTCCTCTAAAAAGAGCCCCAAAAAGCGAAGAATCTCCTGGAGCGCGGCGATTCTCTGCGAGAATTCTCGCAGGGCCTGGCGAATAATTCCCCGGTCCTTTGGCAGGCGATCCCGCTACAGAACTGGAAAGAAGCGGCCAGAAAAATCGTAACTCAAGGGCTACAACGATCAGCGCGTTTTGATTGGGTTTTCTTGTAGGGTCAACGATTCGAGGTCTTAGCGAGGCATCACGCTACAAGCGGAAGTTCAGCGTCGTGAAGATCAAGAACACCAACGAGTAGACGATCTCGAGCCAGCCAACTCTCCGAAGATTGATTCGCCGCACGGGCCTTGCCAGATACCAGAATGAGCGAGTCAGCACAGGAGCGAACGCCGCAATGGCGAACAGGTTCAAGCTTCCCGTCAGCGCCAGAACCAGAAGCGACGCGAGCAGAAACGCGTGATAGAAAGCGCAGCGCCACCACGATTGGCGGCGAGCTTCATCCATGCGCGGATTGATCGTGCTCACCCGAAGCTTGACGTAGAACACGCTGCTGGCGAAGTAGACCGCGCACAGTACCCATAGCCACAGCGCGTCCACGTCGAACGCGCCCCGCGCCGCATAAAAAGCCGCCGGAGCCGTGAGCGTCAGCCCGGCGATTGCCATCATCTCGCCGCCGATTGTGCGATCTTCGCGGCGAACCGCTTGCCGCGCGTTGATCGCGAGTAACACCAAGGCGGCAAGGCCCATCGCAATAAACCAGTACAGATGATAGACGAGCAATAGCGGTGCGCCGAACACACCGGCGAGCGCCAGATAACTCAGAGTGAATCGTAGGGCTTCGTCATTCTGCTGGCCGCGGCTGCGGGCTCGCCACCAGATCAGAAGCGACTCACGCGCTATGAAAACGAAGGTGACCGACAGCGCTAGAAGCAACAGCCGCAGCGGGGCGCTCCAGGCCACGAGCGCCCCAACCGCAAAAGGCACGTACAGCATCGCCCACGCACCGTGTTCCTTGGGGAGTTTCAAACGAGATCCCTCATTTTAGATTCCAATTCGCCGGGCTATACCGCCCACTTGTCTTCGAGCTCCGAGGCAAGCCGCTCATAATCCTGCACCGTGCGGTTACCTAAGGCGGCGTCGGTTTGCTTGAAGCTCACGACGAGCGCGGCCTTCTCTTCGTCGTCCAGCACTTCGTCGCCGATTCGGAACAGTATGCTGTCTTCTTTTTCGATGTGGCCGACCAGCAGCCGCAGGTAAGCTCGAGCCGCCTCGACGAAGCGCTGCGCGGCTTCCCCATCGCCCTCTTGATACAAGTCTATCGCCTGTTCGAGGTCGGCGATCAGCTCGCGCTCGACTTGATGCTCGTATTCCATCACGCCCAGCGGACCGCCTTCGCGAGTGATCCCGCGGCGTTCGAGGGCGGGGAAGAGAAGCGTCTCTTCTTTGCGGTGATGGTAGTGATCGGCAAACGTCGTGATGAACCCAACGATCTCCAGAAGCGCTGCTGCCGGGATCCTGTTACCGCCCTCGAGCCTCATGCAGACTCCGTCGAGCGCGCGCAGGGCCCTTTCGATGATTCGGTGCTCGTGCTTCAAGATGTGGAATGGTCTCGACATGTGATCTCCTGCAAGCGGGGAAGTGTGTCAATGGTCCTCTCGCTTCTTGCGCTCCTGATTTCCCCTTTCTTTGTTATCGTCCTCGGCGGCGCCGTCTTGTGTGCTTTGCGCCGAAGCTCCCGTGCGGATTTCCGTATGACGTATCTGCCCGCCCAGATTGGCCGTCCACGTAATCACGCCGGCCACCCCGAGGGACGCCACCAGCGCAATGGCTGCCAACCACTTCGGTACAGCCTTCGAGCGGCGAGTAAAGCCCAGGCCTGCGAGACTCACGGCCCCCAATAGCTCGATCGCGATGAGTGAAGCGGTCGCGGCTTCCTCGTGTTGCTCGATGA
>JBGQGO010000045.1:0-16563 GCA_041497455.1 Blastocatellia bacterium
ACTCACTATCGCATGCGCCGCGCCGCCATCGCTCCCGGGAAGTACCGCAACATCACCGGCAACGAGGCGACCGCGCTCGGATTCGTGGCGGCGTCGGTGCTTGCGAAGCGGCCGCTGTTTTACGCCAGCTACCCGATCACGCCGGCGTCCGACATCCTGCACGAGCTTTCGATTCACAAGAACTTCGGCGTGAAGACGTTTCAAGCCGAGGACGAAATCGCGGCTATGTGCGCGGCCATCGGCGCAGCGTTCACCGGGAATCTGGGATTGACTGGCACGAGCGGGCCGGGTCTCGCGCTGAAGAGCGAGGCTATCGGACTCGCCGTGATGACCGAGCTTCCAGTCGTCATCATCGACGTCCAGCGTGGTGGTCCATCCACCGGGCTCCCAACGAAGACTGAGCAAGCCGACTTGCTTCAGGCGATGTTCGGCAGAAACGGCGAGTGCCCTGTGGCGATAGTCGCGCCGGCCACGCCCTCTGAATGTTTCCAGATGGCTGTTGAAGCATTCCGCATTGCTACCAAGCACATGTTGCCGGTGATTTATCTTTCGGATGGCTACCTTGCCAACGGCGCGGAGCCGTGGCGATTGCCGACTATGGACGAGCTGCCGCAGTTCGAGGTCAAGCTCACGACCGAAGGCGACGGTTTCCATCCGTACAATCGCGATCCGGAAACACTGGCGCGACCCTGGGCGGTGCCAGGCACGCCGGAGCTAGAACATCGCATCGGTGGGATCGAGAAGGAAGACATAACCGGCAACGTCTCGTACGAACCCGAGAACCATATGCACATGGTTCTGACGCGCGCGGAAAAGGTCGCGCGGATCGCCTACGACGTACCCGACCTCGAAGTGTTCGGTGAGCCGGATGGGCGCTTGCTTGTCATCGGCTGGGGATCTACCTACGGCGCGATTACATCGGCGGTAGAGGCGATGCAGCGCAGCGGCAAGTCGGTCTCGAGCGTTCATCTTCGTTATTTGAATCCGTTCCCCAGCAATCTTGGAGAGATATTGGGGCGGTTCGATCGAGTGCTTGTCCCCGAGTTGAACCTTGGACAACTGGCGATGTTGTTGCGCGCCCGTTACCTTGTGCCGGCGGTTTCGTTCCCGAAGGTCAAAGGCAAGCCGTTCAAGATCAGCGAGCTTACTGCGAAGATGAGTGAGTTGTACGAAGATTAGCAATCAAGCTGGACGCAGAAGCACACAGAGTTTTTGTGTCTAGAGGAAAAACCCAATGAGCGCAAACGCAAACATACCAACAAACGGAGGTTCCGCACCGGCGCCTCCAGTGAAGCTAACGCGAAAAGACTTTGTCTCGGACCAGGAAGTCCGGTGGTGCCCGGGCTGCGGCGACTACTCGATACTTGCGCAGATACAAAAAGTCATGCCCGAGCTCGGCATCAAACGTGAGAACACCGTGTTCGTCTCAGGGATCGGCTGCTCGAGCCGCTTCCCCTATTACATGAACACCTACGGTTTTCACAGCATCCACGGCCGCGCACCCGCGATCGCCACCGGCATCAAGGCGTCGAACCCTGATCTGTCCGTCTGGGTCATCACCGGCGACGGAGACGCGCTGTCGATCGGCGGGAATCATCTGATCCACACGATCCGCCGCAATCTGGACATCAATATTATCCTTTTTAACAACCGAATCTACGGGTTGACGAAGGGCCAGTACTCGCCGACTTCTGAGTTTGGCAAGAAAACCAAGTCGACGCCATATGGAGTGATTGACTACCCGCTGAACCCGCTCTCGGTAGCACTCGCGGCGGAGGCGACGTTTGTCGCACGCTCGGTTGATACCTTCACTTCGCACCTTCAAATGGTTGTCGAGCGCGCTATGCATCACAAAGGGATCTCGTTCGTCGAGGTCTATCAGAACTGCAACATCTTCAACGACCACGCATTCGACATGTTCACCGACCGCGGCGTGCGCGACAACGCCATGATCGAACTCGAACACGGCAAACCGCTGGTGTTTGGCAAAGAGCACAATCGGGGCATTCGGATGCGCAATCGCGATATGCATCTGGAAGTTGTGGATCTGGGCGGCGGAATCAGCGAATCCGATCTGATAACGCACAACGAGAAGGCGCCTGACTCCTATCTGGCTTACATGCTCGCGCGCATGGACTACCCGGATTATCCGGTTCCAATTGGCGTTTTCCGGGATGTCACCAAAGCCACTTATGAGGACATGCTCGCGGGACAGATCAAGACTGCAACCGAAAAGATGGGTCCCGGAAACCTCGAGAAGCTGATCAACAGCGGCGATACCTGGGTCATCGAGTAGATCAAGCAAGTAGCATAGACTTTTTTAGTCTGTGTCCGGTAAGTCCCGTACAAGACGAGGCCCTGGGACACAGACTAGAGTCTATGCTACTTCCGTCTTGGGGACCTGGAATCACGCCTCAAGCTAATGTATAGTTTTCGCGGCGCAATAAACCGAATCCGTTCAACGCCCCGGGCCAACGAAGTCCTGATGGATTCAGCAGGTAGTTTGATCAAGGAGTACCGTAAGCCCATGAAACTCTATCGCTTGTTCCCTATCCTCACTCTGTTGTTCGTGTGCGCGTTAACTGCTGTGGTGAGCAGTGACGACGCATCTCGCATTGTTTCTTCCAGCACAAGTGGAAAAGAAGTTCGCCAGTTCGAGGTGACCGGACCATGGGGTGGTGACGTACGCGCACTGGTCGCTTCGCCGGGCGATTCGGACCTGCTCTATTTGGGCACGGCCGACGGACAGATTTTCCACTCGGCCGACGGAGCTCGCACGTGGCAGCGGCTCAAGCCGGGACTCGATAAGCGCGGACTCTCGGTCGATAGCATCGTCATCGATCCCCGTGAGCCAAAGACGCTTTACGCCGGTGTCTGGGCAGTCGCGCGCGACGAAGAAGGTGGAGTCTTCAAGAGCACGGACGGCGGAGAACATTGGAAGCTGCTCGAAGGCACCAAAAAACTATCGGTTCGCTCACTGGCTATCGCACCATCCGACTCAAGCTTTCTGATCGCCGGCAGCGCAAATGACGATCCCAATCTGAACGGCGTCTTCCGCTCGACCGATGCCGGCAAGAACTGGGAGCGCATCTCTCCAGCCGGCGATAGAGAGATTCGGAACATAGAGTCAGTGGCTATCGATCCGCGAGACACGAACATTGTTTACGCCGGGACGTGGCATTTGCCGTGGAAAACAACCAACGGCGGCGTCAACTGGAAGCAAAGCGGCAATCAGATCGCTGGCATGATTAACGACTCGGATATCTTTGGAATCAGCATCGATCCCAATCAGCCAAATATTGTGTACGTTAATGCGTGCAGCGGGTTTTATCGCTCAATGAATTCGGGAGGGAAGTGGTTCAAGTTTCCCGGCATTCCGTTCAGCGCGCGCCGCACCTACGTACTCCTGCCGCATCCGGCCAATCCAAGCGTTATATTCGCCGGAACGAGCGAAGGCTTGTGGCGATCAAAAGACGGCGGCAAGCGCTGGATGCTGCTGACTTCAAAGACGCTGGTGATCCGTTCGATCGTGGTCACTCCCGATAAGCCCAACCGCGTGGTGATCGGCACTGATGATTTCGGCGTGCGAGTGTCCGAGAACCTTGGCGGTGACTTCAGCGAGTCGAACACGGGATTTATCCACCGTCACGTGCTCTCCATAATGCCCGATGCGACCGAGCACGGGCGATTGCTCGCGAGCGTTTTCCAAGACGGCACGGGAGGCAGCGTGTTCGCTTCGTCTGACGGGGGCGAGTCCTGGCAATCTTCCTCAACCGGGCTCGCAGGACGGGACGTGTTCTCCTTCTACCAGATGCCCGATAACCCGAACGTCGTCTACGCCGGCACCAACACCGGAGTCTACCGCTCGAACGATCGAGGCGCGAAGTGGGCGTTCATCGGAAGCGAACAAATCAAGAAGGTTGAGAAACCACCTGCCCGAACCACGCGTCCGCGCAGAGCCAGCGCTGACTGGTCGCCAACCTCACTCGGCCGGTATGAGACGATCGCAGCTTCAAAGCGCACTTCGAGTCAGAAATCCAAGAAGCCGGTCCAGAAACGGCCTGTGAAAAAAGAGAAGCCAAAACTCGAAACGTCTCTAGCGCCGGGATTCGTTCAGTTGACCCACCAGGTTGATGACATCACCAGCTTCGCCGATGCCGAGGGGAAGGTCGGACTGCTGGCCGCAACGATGGACGGGCTCTACCGGACATTTGACGACTCGAAGGGATGGGAGAAGGTCACGATCGACGGCTACCCGTCCGGTAGTCCTGTGTTCTCGGTCTCGACCCACAAGGACACGCCGAGAAAAATACTCGCGGGAACCAAACAAGGTCTGTTTATCTCGAACGACAGCGGGCAGTCCTGGCAGCACACCGAGCGCGGACCCAGTGATATGTCGGTCAAAGCCATTGCTCAGGATCCGCGCGACGCGCAGTTAATAATCGTTGGCACCAATCAGTACATCTTTCGTTCGACCAACGGAGGCCGCACCTGGGCGAGGCGAGGCGGCGGACTGCCCTCTGGGGATTTCACCTCAGTGGTCTTCAGTCCGACGAACCCCGATGAAGTGATGGCCGCCGAGTACTCGCGCGGCGGAGTGTATCGCTCCACTGACAAAGGCTACATTTGGGAGCGCGTAGACGTCGAGCTGCCGTCGAACCGAGTGTGGACTTTGACTTTTGATCCGTTCGACCGGGATCGTGTCTACCTGGGTAGCTTCTCGAGCGGCGTTTACGTTTTCACAATTCGCAACCGCGCGAACATCACCGGGCAGCAGTAGGGGAAACAAGTGAGTAGTCCGTAGTCAGTAGTCCGTAGCTGCTGCGGCACGAAGTCACATCTCCTGACTCCTGACTACTGACCACGGACTACGGACCACGGACCACGGACTACGGACTACGGACTACGGACTAACGATCAATGAAAATCCACGAATATCAGGGCAAACGGCTTCTGGCTAAGTACGGAGTGACCGTGCCGCGAGGCGTAGTCGTCACTCATGAAGAACAAGTCCCCGCCGCAGTCGAGCAACTCGGGCTTCCCGTGGTCGTCAAGGCGCAGATTCACGCGGGCGGGCGCGGCAAAGGGGGCGGCGTCAAGCTCGCGCGCTCGCTCGACGAAGCAGTCGAGATCACCCGAAACATAATCGGAATGAAGCTGGTCACTCATCAGACCGGTCCCGACGGCCGCGAGGTTCGCACCGTTCTGATCGAGGAAGCTCTCAAGATCAAGCAGGAGTTCTATCTCGGAATCGTATTGGATCGCGCCATTTCGCGGCTGGTCTTCATGGCGTCGTCAGCCGGCGGCATGGAAATCGAAGAGGTCGCCGCCAATGAGCCTGAGAAGATCCTCAAGGAAACCATCGATCCCGCAGTCGGACTTCAAGCCTTTCAAGCGCGCAAGCTCGCATTCGGCATCGGCCTTCCAAAAGAGGTTGTGAACAAGGCAGCGAAGTTCATGATTGCGCTCTACTGCGCCTATGTCGATCTGGACGCAACGCTCGCCGAGATCAACCCTTTCCTGCTCACCGAGGACGGCGAGCTGTACGCGCTCGATGCGAAGCTGAACTTCGACGACAACGCGTTGTTCCGTCACAAGGACTACGACGAGCTTCGCGATCTGAATGAAGAAGAACCGCTCGAGATCGAAGCCTCAAAGCACGACCTGAACTACATCAAGCTGGACGGTAACATCGGCTGCATGGTGAACGGCGCGGGCCTGTCGATGGCGACGATGGACATCATCAAACTCGCCGGCGGAGAGCCCGCGAACTTTTTGGACATCGGCGGCGGAGCTTCGCAGGAGCGAGTCGAGAGCGCCTTCAGGATTCTGCTCTCGGACAAGAACGTCTGCGCGGTATTAATCAACATCTTCGGGGGGATCGTGCGCACGGATATGGTCGCATCCGGAGTTGTTGCGGCCGCTCGGAACATCGGCGTGGAAGTCCCGGTTGTCGTTCGCCTCGAAGGCACGAACGCAGAGAAGGGCCGCGAGGTCATCGAGCAGTCCGGCCTGGGATTCGTTTCCGCTTCTGGAATGAAAGACGCCGCTGAGAAGATCGTCGCTCTCGCCCGCTGATTCGCAAAACGTTACACGTCTCCGGAATCTGGCTGGTCGAGTTTGTATAATTCTTCGCCGGAGGTTCGCCGAAACATGAAAGGTCTATTCACCAGGCTCGCTGCGCCAGTCGCGCTGCTCTTTCTCATTGCGCCTCAACTGACATCCTCGGCGGCGGGATCAGATCAGGGCTCCCTGCTCGTGCTGAATAAATCCGAGAGCACGCTTGCGATCATCGATCCGGCGACCCTCAAGGTGCTGGCGCGCGTGCCTACCGGCGAAGCTCCTCACGAACTCATTGCCTCCGCCGATGGACGATTAGCCTTCGTGTGCAACTACGGCACTGTCGAACGGCTCGGCAACACGATTTCAGTCATCGACATAGCCTCGCGCAAAGAAATCAAGCGAGTTGACACGGGCGCGCTGCTGCGGCCGCACGGTATCACCGAGTCGAAGGGAAAGATCTACTTCACAATCGAAGGCAGCAGGGCCGTAGCCCGATACGACCCCGTCGCCGGCCGAATCGACTGGACCATGGGTACCGGTCAGGGCGGCACTCACATGGTCGTAGTGGCCCAGGCCTCAGGGAAGATCTATACCGCTAACCGTGATTCGGACACGGTTAGCGCAATCGCAGCGGCAAAGGAAACGAGCGCATGGACGATCACACAGATCGCCGTTGGAAAGGCTCCGGAGGGCATTGACCTGTCGCCCGATGAGCGCGAGATCTGGGCTGCCCATCGCGGGGATGGGGGGCTCTCAATCATCGACACCGCGACCTGCCAGGTCAAAGAGACGCTCAAAGTGGGGCGCGCGCCGATTCGAGTGAAGTTCACGCCGGACGGAAAGCGCGTTCTGGTTTCGGATGCGCAAGGAGGCGAAGTCGTCGTGTTCGACGCTTCCACCCGCAAGGAGATTAAGCGCATCCAGATCGGCGCCATCCCTGCCGGAATTCTGGTTCAGCCCGACGGGCGTCGCGCCTTCGTTGCTTCGACTCAAGCCAACAAAGTTCTGGTGATCAACCTCGAGGATTTCACAGTTACGGGAACGATCGAAACGGGTCGTGAGCCTGACGGAATGGCATGGGCAAAGTGAGGGCCAAGAGCAAAGGGCCAAGCGCTAAGAGCAAGGCGCGAAGGCCCTTCGCCCTTTGCCCTTTGCCTTTTTATGAAAGAACGCAAGGAACCAATTCCGGCCGCCGCTGTGGCCTTCGTGAGGGACACGGACCAGGGGATTGAGGTCTACTTGAGCCGCCGGCCCGCCCATTTCCGCTACTACCCCGGCGCGTTTGTTTTTCCCGGGGGCCGGTTCGATCCCGATGACACGGACATAAAAGCAACGGCGCGGCGTGAAGTCCGGGAAGAGATCGGGATCGAGATAGACACGCGGCTTCTGGTTCCGTTGAGGAACATCCACACCAGCGCGCACGCCGGGCCGGTCTATCACATGCTGACCTTCGCATATCCGGCTGAGGGCGAATTCAACACCTATCTGAACACCGAAGAGGTCGATGAGGAGATGTGGATCGCCGCTCGAGAGGCGCTCGCGCGCTTTGAGCTTCCGTATCAGATACGGGCTGCCGTTTTCACGATCGCGCAGTTTAGCTCTGTCGCGGAACTGCTCGGGACTCTGGCGGAGGGAAGCATTGACGAGGACTACCTGATTTGAGATTCGTCTTCTCAACGCGATTCTTCGTGCTGCTGGCCGCCGGGCTTGCGCTGCTTTCGCTGGGTTGGATCAGCCGGGGAGCGGTGTACGTTACGCTGCTGTACGACGTCGCGTTGATGGCGACGGCCGCAGCGGATTATCTGCTTTCGGAAAAGCCGGGCGCCTTCCGAGTCGAGCGCGATATGGAAGAGCGCTTCGCGATGGGCGCGGAGAACGAAGTCACGATCAGGGTTGCGAATCGCTCACGCCGCAAAGCTGCCTTCATCGTCAAGGACGAGTACCCGCCCCAGATGGAGCTCGTGACTCCTCGCGAGGCTCAATTGACGATTCCGGCCGGCCGCTCGCGGGCGTGGCGATACAGCTTGCTGCCGACTGCGCGTGGCAAATACAACTTCGGCAATACCGTGTTGCGATTTCGCACTCCGCTAGGATTGCTGTGGCGTCAGACTAGTTATCCAACCTCGAGCGATGTGAAGGTCTACCCGGACATTCGCGAAGCGAGAAAGCATGAGATCTATGCTCATCGCAATCGGCGGCCGGAGCCGGGGCTGCGACGCATGCGAGTCCGCGGACAAGGCCGCGAGTTCGAATCGCTCCGAGAGTTCGTGATCGGAGACGAGATTCGCCACATATCCTGGGCGGCCACCGCGAGGCGCGGCAAGGTCATCACGCGCCAATACACGATCGAGCGCAGCCAGAATATCGTAGTGCTGCTGGACACCGGACGGTTGATGACCGCGCGCATAGGCAAGCTCACGAAGCTTGATCACGCAGTCAACGCCACGCTGTCGATCGCTTACGTGGCGGCGGCGGGAGGCGATAACGTCGGACTCGTCGCGTTCTCGCGACGCGTGGTGAGTTACTTGCCGCCGCGCCGCGGCCGTGATCAGATCAACCTCTTGATGGAAGCGCTTTACAGCCTCGAGCCTCAGATGATCGAGCCGAGCTACAAGCGGGCATTCAACTTCTTCGGCGCAAACTGTAAGCGTCGTTCGCTTGTCGTGATACTCACCGACCTGGTAGACCGCGATGCGTCCGCGGAGTTGCTCGCGCACACGTCGCAGCTCATTCCTCGGCATCTGCCTTTGATCATCACGATCGGCGATACGGATCTCCGGGAATTGGTTCGAGCGACGCCGGCCGCGGCTGGAGACGTCTACCGTCAAGCAGTCGCCGAAGAGATTCTCCGCCAACGCGAAGAAGCATTGATGCGGATTCGGCACGCCGGCGGGCTTGCGCTGGATGTTCCCGCGGGAAGGCTTTCGCTCGAGTTGGTGAATAAGTATCTCGAAGTGAAAGAGCGAGGAAGTTTGTGAACTGGCGCGTCCTTCTGCTTCTACTCAAGAGCAAGCGTCATCGACCTGAAGTCGATTGTTACCACGCGTGCCTGGCTAAGAAGGTCCAGGCCAAGGCGCCCGTGGAGCCAACGTGATCCCACTTGATTCAAGAGCACCTGAGCCGGCCGGAGCGTGGCGTCAAAACCACCGATCCGAAGCGTGAGCAAGGGCAGACTTACGGCGTCGACCTCCACGCTGTCGCCCACCCCGGTAACTCGCTTTGAGTTCTTCTGTCCTGACTCACTCACCACGCTCGCAAATTCCTCTGCGAACTTCGGGAAGAGAACTGTTTCGCTGGCGCCGGTGTCCAGATGAAGATTGAGCTTGCTCTGCCGGAATCCGGTTTCCGTCACGGCGTCGGCGCCCTCGAAACAGAGGTTGGATTTGCGAACGCTACTCCGTGCTGAACCAAAGCCGCTCTCAAACGTTCCGTCCGCGCTCCAGCGCATTGTCTGCAGAGCGAGCAGCACGGGCAATCCAAGAACGCCGCGTTCGCCTGACGGCAAGTCAACGAATGGCTGCTGGTCATCGCGGGAAACCAAAAAGACCACATGCCTGAGGCGGACGTTGCCCACCGTAAGCTGGCCGGCAACAGCCGTGCGAAAACCGACTTGGGCGCCCGTCGCAACGGTTCCCTTTACGCCGCTCTCATGGATGGTCAAGCCCAGCCGTCTGGCTTCCGACTCGCTGATCGTTGAGAAGTTCGCGCCGGTGTCCAGGATGTAGTCGGCTGACTTTCCGTCTACCGAGAGGGGGACGAATAAGTTACCGTCCTGGGTACGATAACGGATACTGGAATGGTTGCGCTCGGTAACGGACTGCTCTGGATAGTGGCTGAGCTCGGCGAAGAATGAGCGGGCGTTTTTCAAGTTGGCATTTTCCGGCTCCGCCGCCAGCAGCTCTTCGATCTGTGACATTGCTTGCCGGTAGCGCCCGGCTCGCTGATATACAGAGATCAACAGCCCGCGCGCCTCGGACGCCTGCTCGGACTTTGGCGCGGATTTGATGACATCCTGAAGATGCTTCTCAGCTTGTTTGAAATCGTTAAAGGCATACGCGACGGCTCCACGGTAAAATGCCGGCGCCTTTGCCGCTTGAACGGCGTCGCGAAGTCTGAACCATTGATGTGTTTCGTAAAGCGACTTGAGGGCCGAATCGCGGTTGCCGCCGGCGTGACGTTCCGTCTTTTTATCGGTCTGCCCGGCTGGCGATTTGGCAGATGTGGAAAACGAAGAGGTTTGACTTAGTGAGGGGAACAAACAGAGCCACGGTATGGAAGCTGCAATCAACGCCTTTTTCATTAGCCTCCTCGTCGGGCAAGCCGCTGCCTCTGATTTCACTGTTCAGCATTGACGTTCGGCTTCACGGGACCTCGCTTCAGGAAATACATCGTCATCAGCAGCGCGCTCATTGCGGAGAGCGAGAACTTGAATGCCGCCGGAATGTGCGCGGGCGAAATGAATCCCTCGATCAATCCCGCAATCAGCAACATTGGTATGCAGCCGAGTATCAGCTTGATCGCAAGCCGCCCATTCTCGACCAGAGCGTCTATGCGGCGTAGATCGCCGGGCATTAAGAGTGCTTTGCCGATCAACAACCCTGCTCCTCCCGCGATGAAGATCGCCGTCAGCTCGATCACGCCGTGGGCTGCGATGAAGATCGGAATCTCCCAGAAGCGATAACGAAAACACAGGCTCATTACCATCCCGAGCAGCATTCCGTTTTGCGCCAGCACCCATAACGAACCGATTCCGGCAAGAACGCCGCCGGCGAAAGCGAAGAAGGTGACCTGGATGTTGTTGGCTTGAATTGAAGTTGACGCGAGCGGGTTCGCATTGTTCACCGACTCGGTCCAGTTGTGGTGTTCGGCTATCGATTGTCTGAGGCCCGGCGCTATGCGGTCGGCGAAGCCTTCGTCGAGGAGACACGCGGCAGAAGCAAATCCCGCTGCCAGCATAAAGGTCAGAAACGCCGTGAGCGTGTAAGGAAGAGTTTTCCTGAAAACTGCGGGAAACTCGTAGCGGAAAAACGTAACGAACACGCCAAAGCCGGACGACTCGCTGCGGTAGATGGCTCCGTGTGCGCGTCCGACCAGATAGTTCAGATAGTTCACCAGTCGCTGGTCGTTCACCTCTTCACGCGCGATGGCGAGATCGGCTGCCGTCCGCCGATAGAGCTGCCCGAACTCGCGAACCTCCTCGCCGGAGAGACTCTTCAACCGAAGCCGCGAGACACGAGCGGTCAGTTCTTCAAGCCGCTTCCATTTCCCCAGCCTTGATTCGAGAAAGGTCTTTAGCACAGGGTTCAGGATACACGATCCGGTGTTGAAGGCAATATGGACTGCGCCGCCCTTGATCAAAAGCGGGAGTGCTTAAGAGTGGAACAACCATAATAGTGCCTTGCGCGAATCCCACCCACGGCAGTGGGTGGATAGTTCAAACTCGAGGTGTTCGCTTTCTCGTGCAGCACGAATCTTGTATCCTGAATCCTAGCTCATGCCATTCTCACCACTCATTGGAAATGACCGCATAAAGGAGCTGCTTCAACGCGCGGTGGGCGACGGACGCATCGGACAGTCGCTGTTGATGGCGGGGCCGCGCGGCGTCGGCAAGCATCGATTTGCGGTTGCGCTCGCGCAGGCGTTGAACTGTGAGCAGGTAAAGATGGGGGAGGCCTGCGGAGACTGCGTCCCTTGCCGCAAGATCGCGCGCAACGAACACGCCGACGTGCGAACGATCCTGCGAGAGAGTCAGGACCCTTCATTCAAAAAGGAGTCCAAGAGCCAGTTCATCAAGATTGAACAGACGCGCACACTGTCAGAGCAGGCCCAGTTTCGCCCTTATGAAGGCCGCCGGCGCGTATTCATTATCGACGACGCCGAATGGCTGCGTCACGAGGCCGCCAACTCGTTGCTGAAGACGCTTGAAGAGCCGCCTGATACTTCGCTCATCATTCTCATCACCGCGAAGCCTTTTTCGCTGCTCGATACAATTCGATCCCGCTGTTTGATGTTGAGCTTCGCGCCGCTCAACGCCGCTGAGATCGAACAGCATCTCCGAACGATCGACAAGTCACCGGATGAGGCCCGTTTGCGCGCACGGCTCGCTTGCGGCAGCATAGGGCGCGCAATTGAAATAGACCTGGGCGAGTACCGCGAGATGCGGAACGTGCTTCTGGAGCTTGTCGAGACACTCGCGTTTTCACCCGACAGCATCAGGCTTTTGAGCGCTGCGGAGTATCTTGGAAAAAAACTCGACAAAGACGGGTTCGAGAAACACCTCGACGCATTGATGGTCTTACTGGGCGATCTGTTTCACTTGAAGCTGTGCGAGGCCAAAGACTCTTTGATCAACGAGGACATCGCCGAAAGGCTCGCGCACGTCGCCGAAGCGCTGACGGTCGAGCGCATCACCGAGTTGATGGATCGAATCGAGCAGGTGTTTCGGGCATTGCCTCGAAACGTAAATCGGCAACTCGCGATGGACGCTATGCTGATAACGGCGTGAGCGTTCTCGAGTGTGAACCTTTAAAGCTTAGTGTACAACACAGGTTCAACCTCATTGATTCGTTGACCACCAAGAAAACTGACCTTGCTTTAGCGCGTAATAACCACACCCTTAGGCTCCAGATAATAATCAAGCGCCTCGGGCCCATGCTCGCGGCCGAAGCCGCTTGCTTTCACTCCTCCGAACGGCAGCTCATCGTAGCCGTAATGCAACGAGTTCACCCAAACGTTCCCGGCTTGAAGCCTGTCGATCGCAGTTTCAATGTTATCCAGGTTCTTGGTCCATATCGAAGAGCCCAATCCGTAGATCGAGCCGTTCGCCTTCTCGATCGCTTCGTCGAGACTGCTTACGTTCCAGATCGGCAGCACCGGACCAAACGTTTCTTCCTGCACGGCTCGAGCGTCATCGGGAACGTCAACCAGAATCGTCGGCAAATAGTAGTGCCCTTTCTCATACTGCGCTCCTTCGGGACGAGCGCCGCCCAACAACACCTTCGCGCCGCGATCGATCGCATCTCTGACTTGCGACTCTATTTCGTCTCGCTGCGCGGCGGTGTGAAGCGGGCCCATTCGAATCTTCGGCTTCTCGGCTTTGGTCATGCCGTCGCCGACCTCGTACCGCGAAACTTTGCTTACAAGTCCCTGAACGAATTCGTCGAACACCTTGTCGAATATGTACAGTCTCTTCACTGCCAGACACGCCTGGCCCGCATTCCAGAATCGCCCAACCATCGCGCCGGTGATCGCCTTCTGAATATCCGCGTCTTCGCAAACGATCATCGGATCGGAGCCTCCAAGCTCGAGCGTCACGCGCTTGAAGTCGCCGCAAGCCACCGACGCTACGTGCTTGCCAGTCGCCGATTCTCCGGTGAACGCGATTCGTCGAACCTTCGGGTTCACGAGCAGCTCTTCACCGACTACGCTGCCCGGTCCTGTGATGACGTTCAGTACGCCTTTCGGAATCCCGGCTTGATTCATCAACTCGATGATGCGAATCGTCGTCAGCGGAGTCGTCGAAGCGGGCTTCACAACAACAGTGTTGCCAGCCGCAAGCGCAGGCCCGACCTTCGTGCCCATCAACGTCAGCGGAAAATTCCAGGGCACGATCGCGCCGCACACTCCAAGCGGTTTGTGCACCACCATCCCATAAGCGTTCTTCGCCGGGAGCGGGACGTGCGCGCCACGCACCTTCGAAGCTAGTCCAGCATAGAAGTGCAAGCCGTGATCGAAGTGCTCAAGCTCGCCGCTCGCTTCCTGAAACGGCTTACCTTGTTCTCGGCAGAGCAGTTCCGCGAGGCTCTTGCGCTCGGCGACGACAAGCTCCGCCGCTTTGAACAGAAGCTTGCCGCGATCTTCGGCCGACGTGTGCGACCACTCATCAAAGGCGGCCTCCGCCGCGTCGATCGCGCGGCGAGCATCGTCCGCGCTTCCTTTCGGCGCCGTATCCACTACGTCCCCGTTTGCCGGGTTGCGGACCTCATAAGTCTCGCCGCTTATCGCATCAACAGATTCTCCTGCTATGAACATCTTCGCCATTATGATTCCTCCATATTTTCTATTTGTTATTTGTGATTTGTGATTTGTTATTGGCCAAAACCCCTCCGGCAAATAACAAATGATCAATGGCAAATAACAAATAGAAAATGACTATCGTCCCTTAAACTGTGCCTGCCGTTTCTTCGCGTACGCATCAAGCCCTTCGTGGGCGTCTTCGCTTTCAAACAGTTGTTGCAACAACTCACGTTCGAGCGCGAGCGCTTCTGCTTGCGGCACCTCGAGGCCCGTTTGCACCGCCCGCTTGATCAGCCCGACCGCTTTGCTTGCCTTCGCCGGCGGGACAAACTGCTGCGCGTACTCCAGCACCTTCTCGAAAAAGTTCTCTTCCTCGAACACGTGATTCACCAAACCGATTTGATGAGCTTCTTCGACGGAGATCGTGCGTCCGGTCGCGAGAAGCTCGAGTCCTTTTGCCTTGCCGACAATTCTGGGCAGCCGCTGCGTGCCGCCCATTCCCGGCAGCAGCCCGAGATTTATTTCAGGCAAGCCCAGCATACCCGGTCCCTTCTTCGCAATGCGCACGTCACACGCGAGCGCGATCTCGAGCCCACCGCCGACCGCGTGCCCGTTGATGGCTGCAATGATCAGCTTCGCTGTGTTCTCCATCCGCATCAACGTCTCGTTGCCGTGCAAGCTGAAGAAGTATCGAAACTGTGAGGTGGCTGAGAGCAGCATCTTGATGTTCGCGCCCGCGCAGAAGAATTTGTCGCCCGCGCCGCGGATGACTATGACGTGCACATCTTCATCGAGCCTGGCCTCGAGGATCGCGTCATCCAGATCGCGCATCATCTCATACGTGTAGGTATTCGCCGGCGGGTCGTGCAGCTCTATGATCGCGATACCGCTTTGAGTGCTGTAGTTGACCAGCTTGTTCTCCATCGCTTCTCTAGTCATGTTTAGTTCCCTCACTGCTGCCAGATTGATACCGCGCGATCGAGATGCGATTCGCGGCCTGCGTCGAGGGTCTTAGCCTCCAGCGCTTTGTCTCCGAGAAAGCCGCTCAGGAAGAGCCGGGTCATGTTCTGCGAAAGCCCGGCCACGTCCACATCCTTGCGCGGGTCGTACCAGTTATAAATCCAGTTCATCATGCCGAATAATGAAAATGTCGCCACTCTTATATCGACTCCTTCAACCCGGTTCTCGCGAGCTATCTCACCGAGCAGGTTCATCACCAGCTCGACGTATTGACGCTTCTTGTTGTTGACCTTTCGAAACATGTCGCGGCTGATCGAATTCGCTTCGTGTGACAACACCTTCATCTCGTTCATGTTGTTTACGAAGTAATTCAGGTGGTTCTCGATAAGCAGTTTCAACCGCCGGATCGGATCATCGACGCCCTCGAGCAGCCTGCGGCAATCGTCGATCACCGTACTGAAGCAATAGTCCTGGATGAGAAAGAGCAACTCTTCTTTGCTTTTGAAATAGTAGTATAGCCCCGAGAGGCTCATCTTTGTAGCACGCGATATGTCGCGCATGCTGGTCGAGTGGTAGCCCTTGTCCGCGAAGACCGCCGCCGACGTCTTGAGCACGTGGACCAGCTTCTGATCGTATCTTGATAGTGGCTCAGCGGGCATAATATTTGGCTCGAATAAGACGCTTCGAACAAGTGTTCGATGATAGGGTGGTCACTTGACACTCGTCAAGGCAGGCTCGGTTCGGCCGCCTCTGCTTTTCAGTTGGGCAGTGAATGGTAGAATACCGGCGCGCAAAATCCAGGATGACCAAACACACTGATCCCAACCCTCACAGCGCTCTTCAAGACTCGCAGGAGCTTGGCAAGCTCGGCTATGCACAGGAGCTCTTCCGCACTATGGGAGGCTTCTCGAACTTCGCGATCTCGTTTTCAATCATCTCGATACTCACCGGCGCAGTGACTCTCTACGGGCACGGGCTCACGATGGGCGGGCCTGCGGAGATGGCTTTCGGATGGCCGCTGGTGACGCTGTTCACGCTTACGGTCGCGATGAGCATGGCTGAGCTGGCTTCAACGTTGCCAACCGCCGGAGCAATGTATCACTGGTCATCCAGGCTGGGCGGCAAGGGATGGGGCTGGTTCACCGCATGGTTCAACATAGTCGGCAACATCACCGTTCTCGCGGGAATCGATTACGGCTGCGCCCAGTTCCTTACGCCGCTTCTCGGGGTCGATGCGACGACGAGGAACCTGCTGTTGGTCTATGCCGCGATCCTTACGTCGCACGCGCTAATCAACCATTTTGGTATTCGGCTCGTCGCGTTGCTCAACGACTTCAGCGTGACGGTTCACATCATTGGCGTGATCGCTATAGTTGCGGCGTTGTTCATCTTTGCCCCCAAACAGCCCGCGAGTTTCTTTTTCACCGCAGTCACCAACAACCCGCAAGGCTCGCCGTACTGGTGGGCATTCATCGTCGGGTTACTGCAAGCGCAATGGACCTTCACCGGCTACGACGCATCGGC
>JBGQGO010000046.1:0-16532 GCA_041497455.1 Blastocatellia bacterium
ATCATTGCGATTTCCAGCGCCGCAATCGCCGGTGCAGATCGTCTTGAAGAAGCGCGACTCGAACAACGCATTCCGCGAAATATGGTCCACCATCGTCGATCCCAAAGACATGTTCGTCGACACTTCAAAGCCCGCCGCGCCTGGCCCGTTGATCGAGATTCAGAAGAGCGGCGACCCGGCCGAGAAAGTCGACTTCTTGATCCTGGGCGACGGCTACACGGCCGCCGAGCGAGGGAAGTTCGAAAAGGACGCGCGCCGGTTGGTCGAGATCTTGTTCGCGGCCTCGCCATACAAGGAACGGCGTAGAGATTTCAACGTGTGGGCGCTGTGCCCGGCCGCCGAAGAATCCGGGATATCGCGGCCCTCGACGGGGATTCATCGAGCGTCGCCGCTGGGCGCAAGCTACGACGCGTTCGGCTCTGAGCGATACGTTCTTACGTTCGAGAATCGGGCGCTTCGCACCGTCGCGCAGTTTGCGCCTTACGAGTTCATCGAAATCATCACCAACTCCCGCACCTACGGCGGCGGCGGGATCTTCGGTTTGTACAGCACGGTGGCAGCCGACAGCGAGCAAGCACCCTACGTCTTCGTTCACGAGTTCGGTCATCACTTTGCGGGGCTTGCCGACGAGTACTATACGTCACCGGTCGCGTATACGCCGCCGGCGGTTAAGACCGAGCCGTGGGAGCCGAACGTGACGGCACTGCTCGATCCCGCGAACTTGAAGTGGAAGGATTTGATTGCGCCGGGCACGCCGATTCCCACTCCGTGGCAGAAGGAAGAATACGAGAAGCACTCGCGCGAATACGGTACGCGCCGCGCGAAGATTCGCGCAGAGAATCGGCCTGAAGCGGAGATGGAAGCGCTCTTTCGTGAGAACCGGGATTTTGAAATCAAGTTCTTCGCCGCTGAAAAGTACGCGGGCAAGGCCGGCGCTTTTGAGGGCGCAATGTACGAAGCGACGGGTTACTACCGTCCCGAAATTGACTGCATCATGTTCACGCGCAGTCCGTCGTTCTGCGCCGTGTGCCGGCGCGCTATCGAGCGGGTGATCGATCTCTATTCCGTGCGCTGACTGCGCCCCGCACGATGAAGTCTTCGCTCCGGCGTCTGTGCCTCTTTTTCGTTTCGTCCTTCTCAGTAGAGAAGGTACTTCTGCCTGATGCGAGCGAACTCCGCCAGCCCATCTTGCCAGGTCGCGGCTATCTGCGAAGCAGTCTTCCCTTCCTTGAGAGCCGCAAGCGCAACGCGATTGGCCAGCAAGCGAATGTAATCATCAACCTTCCACGTTCCTGAATGCAGCAGATTGAGCTGATAAGCGATCTCCACACCCGTCGCCACGGGACGGAAAGCCCCGCGATCGGTGACCACAACGTTCACGCCGCCGCATTCCTCGTCCGCAAACTTTGATGATTTGGGCGTGAATTTTACAGGCACAAACCTGACGCCCGCCAGCCCCGCCCGATTGAGCGCCTCCGCGAGCTTCTGACCATCGAGCCACGGCGCGCCGATCACCTCGAACGGCGTGTCCGTTCCACGCCCTACCGAAAGATTCGTTGTCTCCAGCAAACCGATGCCGGGGTAGAGCAACGCTTCAGTGAGGCTGCGCATGTTCGGCGACGGATTTATCCACGTCAGTGCGGTGCCGTCGAAGTAGTCCGCTCGACGCCAGCCCTCCATCTTGATCACCGTCAGGTCCGCGCCGATTTTGCGCTCGGAGTTGAACAGCATCGCAAGCTCGCCGATCGTCATTCCGTAGCGCACCGGTACGGCGTGATACGAAGTAAACGAATACGCCGGCTGCTCCGTGAGTTCCCGATCCGCGACCGGGCCCTCGATATCGTAGCCGTTGATGGGATTCGGACGATCGAGCACCACGAACTTGATCTTGTTCTTCGCCGCTTCTTCCATCGCGTAGCCGCAAGTCGTCGAGTAGGTGTAAAAACGCGCGCCGATGTCTTGTATGTCAAATACCAGTGTGTCGATGTCTTTCAGCGTATCGGCCGACGGCCGCCGTCTGTCTTTCTCGTAAAGACTGTAGACCGGAAGCCCGGTCTTTTCGTCGCGCGTGTCGCCGACGTTGCTGTCTTCGATTCCCCTCAAGCCGTGTTCGGGTGAGAACAACGCGACCAGCTTCAAGTTCTTCGCCGCCGCCAGCACATCGATCGTAGAGCGCCCGGTCCGGTCGCGCCCTGTGTGATTCGTTATCAACCCGATGCGCCTGCCTTCGAGCTGTTTGAACCCATCGCGCTCAAGCACGTCGATTCCCGTCAACACCGGATGAAGCGGCCCCGACGGAACGCCGCGAGTGATCACCGCGCGCGGCGCATCGACGTAGGTTGGCGGCGATTTTAGGTGCGACAACACGGGCGCATGGGGAGGCTCGGTGATCGCGCCGGCTACGATCGACGCTACGAACGAGCGGAGCCGGGTTACGTCGCCTCTTCCATTCGGGTGCACGCGATTGGTTAGAAGCACGACGGAGATTTCGCTGGCAGGATCGAGCCAGATGCCGGTACCCGTGAAGCCTGTGTGACCGAACGTCCCGACGGGAAAGAGATCTCCGCGATTCGAGGAGTACGAGGTATTGATGTCCCAACCGATCCCTCGCATCTGCGAAGTAGGAAGAGTCTGGGCGCTTACCATTCGCTCGACGGAGTACGGAGCAAGAACTCGCTTGCCGTTGTACTCGCCTTTGTTGAGGATCATCTGGCAGAAGACCGCAAGATCGTCAGCGGTTGAGAAGAGTCCCGCGTGTCCGGCTACTCCGCCCATCTCGTAAGCTCGGGGGTCGTGAACTTCGCCTCGCATCCATCGGCCCTCGCGCATTTCGGTTGGTGCTGTGCGTTCCGAGGTGTGCTTCAAGATCTCGATGATCTGACGGAGCTTCTCAGGTACGAAGTCTGATTTCGATCTGACTTCATTGCGAATGTCGTCTAGCTTCGAACTGAAGAAGGTGCTTTTCATTCCAAGCGGCGTGAAAACAGTATCTTCCGCAAAGCGGTCAATGCGCTTACCTGAAACGCGACGGATGATTTCAGCCGCCACGATGAAGCCAACATCGGAATAGACGAATCGCGTGCCCGGCTCGTAGTTCGGCCGAAGACCATAAATCAGTTGAAGCGGATCGATGCTCTTCCCGACATAGTCGGCGATCTCGTTATCCGGAGGAAGCCCGGCGCGATGCGTCATCAACTGCTCGACGGTCACTCGCTCTTTGCCGTTCTTGCCGAATTCTGGAATGTACAGCGCGACTGGATCGGCAAGTGAGGCCTTGCCTCGCTCGACGAGAATCATTATCGAGGTCGCGGTCGCAACGATCTTGGTGAGCGAAGCCAAGTCGAAGATCGTATCAACGGTCATCGCTTCGCGCTTTGGTTCAATCGCGCGATCGCCGAACGCTTTCCGATAAACGATCCGGCCTTTGCGAGCTACCAGCACGACCGCGCCCGGCGTCTCTTTGCGCGCGATCGACTCGAGCACCGCTTCATCGATCTTCGCGAGCCGCTCGCTCGACATTCCGACCGATTCGGGCGTCGCAGTGGTGAGCTTCGGCGATGCCGCGTTGAGAGCGCGCTTTTCGGTCCGTTGAGCTAACAAAGGAAACGGAAGAAGCAGAGTGGAGCAAACTAGTGCAATAGCTGATCTGCGCATCGCCGGTTCGCGCAAAGACGCAAAGACCCGCAAAGCACGCAAAGCTGCCGCGCCCTTCGCGAGCTTTGCGGTTCTTTGCGTCTTTGCGCGAAACCTGACGTCTGCTTTCATGGATTCCTTCTGGTTTGACGTCGTCTCAAATGATCTCTTCAGCCCCGGACGGCTCAGTTCCGGTCACACCGCGCTCAAAAGTCAGGCTCGCGACGTATCCCACGACAAACGTCACCGTCGAGCCGATAAGCACATACCACTGCCACGAAACGTTGAGCCGAGCCCAGACAAACATCATGACCGCGATGCCGGTGATCACTCCCGCAAGCGCGCCCGCCTGCCTGACGCGCCGCGTGAATGTGCCTAAGAAAAAGAGCCCCAGTATCGGACCGTTGGTGAACGACGCTATCGAAAGCACCGTGTCAACTATGCGGCGGTCCTTGCCAATTACGAATAGCGCGGCGGCTATCTGTACCGCGCCCCATACGGCGGTTATCACGTGTGATACGCGCATATAATGCTCTTGCGAGCGGTTGGGCGCAAACAACGGCTGATAGAAATCCGTGATCGAGGTCGATGCCAGCGCGTTGAGCGATGACGACATTGCAGCCGCAAGCATCGCTGCAATGACCAGTCCTATGACCCCACTCGGGAGCTCGTTCACTATGAAGTGAGAAAACACGCGGTCCGCGCTGATGTCCGCGGGCAGCGTTTGATAGCGGCTATAAAACACAAACAGCATGACGCCTATCAGGAGGAACATCACGAACTGAACGAACACAATGATACCGCTTGCCAGAAGCGCCTTCGCGGCCTGTCGTGAATCCTTGCTGCACAGATAACGCTGCACCATGTATTGGTCAGTGCCGTGCGTCGAGGTCGTAAGAAACGCGCCTCCAATGACACCGGCCCAGAAGGTGTAGCTGCGCGCGATGTCCGTCGCAAAATCGAAAACTCGAAACTTGCCGGCCTCGCTTCCAACAGCGACGACTTCGCCCCAGCCTCCCCGTATCAGGTTGAGCAGTATCAAGCCCGCGATTATCGCGCCGATGTTGTAGATCAACAACTGGATGACTTCGATCCAGATGACCGCGGTTATGCCTCCGAGATAAGTGAAGACGATCATCACCGCGCCTATTATCAAAATGGACTTCCAATCAGCCCAGCCTGTGAGCGCGACGAGCGGGATAGCCGTCGCGTATATGCGAACGCCGTCCGATAGAGAGCGCGTGACGATGAACAGTGATGCCGCAACGCGCTTGACCGGCCCCCCGAATCTGCGGTCGAGAATCTGATAAACAGTAAAAAGCTCGCCCCGAAAATACAGGGGAATGAAGATAGCTACTATCACCAGCCGCCCAAGCATGTACCCGACGACCAGTTGCATGAAAGTGAAGTTGCCGCCTTCGCCACGAGCATTGGCGGCAAAGGCGAAAGCCGGGACGCTTATGAACGTGACGACCGAAGTCTCAGTCGCAACAATCGAAGCGGCAAGCGCCCACCAGGGCACATCACGATCTGAGAGGAAATAATCGCGCAGGTTTTTCTGCTTGCGGCTGAAGTACCAGCCCAGCAGCACAACTCCGGCAAGGTAAGCGACGATTATGATCAGATCAAGCGCATGAAGTGTCATAAGGAAGAGGCAGAAGTCTGATGTCGGATGTTACCAGTGACTACTAGCTTCTTACATCTGACATCTCACATCTTTTTTGAGCGAGCTTAACCGCGCCGATAGCCGGTTGATACAGCGGCGGGCCGATCTCGGCGTGAGGCGCAACACGCGAGACTGCTTCCCGCAACGGCTCCAAGACGAACTCGCCAGATCTGAAAACGCTTCCAACGCAAGCTACTCGAAACGCGCTCGAATGCAGCTCGAGCTTGTCGATCACCGATGCCGCGAGCCGTCCAAGCTCGCGTCCGGCGGCGGTCAAGATCTGGCGCGCAACCTCATCGCCCTCGCGCGCAGCTTCATCCACGAGCTCGGCCAGCGGCGCGATGTCCACCGGCTCCGAATCGCTGTTGTAAATGACGCCCGGCAAATCGCTCGGGTCAGCGACGCCAAGCCTGTCGCAGATTCGCTCGGCCAGCGTAGTCTTGGGCGAGCGGCCGTCGAACGATGACACCACCGCCTTCAACGCCCGCTGCGCGATGTAATAGCCCGATCCTTCATCGCTCAGAGTCGGTCCAAACCCGCCCGCGCGAGCGGTCTGGCCATCCCGGTTGACGCCGATGGCGATCGAACCCGTGCCCGCGATAACGACGACTCCCGCCTTGCCATCGAGCGCGCCTTCGAGCGCCGCTCGCGCATCGGTGACAAGCTCGAGCCCGCCCACGTGCAAGGCTTCATCCAGCGCGTCTTTCATCGTGTGATAGTGAATCGGATGATTGATGCCCGCTATCGCTGCGCAGGCGGAGTCGATGTTACCGATTTCGATTCCTGCCTGAGCGCACGCGTCGGCGACGGCCTGCTCGATGTGCAGGACGGCTTCTTCCAATCCGATACGCAACGGGTTCGCGGCGCCGCCGAAGCCTTCGCCGGCGATCCGGCATTCCGAGTCGGTGATCACCGCGTGAGTCTTTGTGCCCCCGCCGTCGATGCCCAGGAAGTATTTCTCCCGGGACGGCGTGTGCTCGTCGAGCACGAGCGGACCAGTCGATGATTGGGTTGGGGCTTCTGCTGTATCGGTCGTGAGGATCTTTGACATAAAAGCTGCTCGTTGCCATCCGAGTCATATTCTCGGATTTCCTCTCTCATTCAAACATTCAACAACACCGTGCGCGCCAGGTGGCGAGGCGCATCCGGGTTCAAATTGCGAGCCGTGGCCCGCCAGTAAGCCAACAACTGCCCAACGTGGACGCACAACGCCGGGCGGAAGGTCTCGAATTTCGGATTGCGAATCGCGGATTGCGGAACGATCAGAGTCGTAACTCGCGAATCCGCAAACTCCAGAGGCTGCGCGTCGACCACAAGCACCCGCGCGCCGGTCGCTGTGATTTCAGCAACCAGGGTGTCGAGGTGCGGCCGCTCCGCCTCCACCGGAAAGATGACGACCTGGTCGGTCGAGTTGAGCGTCGCCTTCGGACCGTGGCGGAACTCGAGCGTACGGTAGCTGAAGGCTGTTTCCAGCGCCATCTCGGTCAGCTTCAACGCACACTCATCAGCGAGCCCTTTCATCGGGCCGGACCCCAGGAAAAAGAACCGGCTGATATTCTGGTCCTCGGCGAGCGGGCGGATCACCTTTTCCGTCGACTGCACAGCATCGTCGATCAGACGAGGGATCTCTCTAATTTCGCTCGCGCGCCGCCCGCCGGTTGCGCCATCTACAAGCAGATACAAACCAACGAGGATGCAGGTGAACGCCTGAGTCATCACGACCGACCGCTCGAGGCATTCGTCGAACATGATCCCGGCGTCGCAAACGTTCGCAACCTCGTTGCCTTCAGTTGTGATCGCGAGAGAACGCGCGCCGTAATTCCGCCGAAGCCGATCGACTGCGAGCTTCACCTCGGTGGTGTCGCCGCTTCGAGAGATTGCTATGACCAGCGGCTTCGCGTCTCGTACAAGATAGTGCTCGGAAAAATGAGCGATCTCGGATGAGGCAATCGCGGCGACGGGCCTTTCGAGCGTTTCGCTCCAGGCAAAGGAAGCGCAGATTGCAAGGTGATGCGACGAGCCGCACCCGGTGATGATGATCTCGGTGTAGTCCTCTAAAGGAAGAAACCGCTCGAATATGCGGCTGCGCTCCCGGGCGAGTTCGACAGTTCGCTGACAAGATACGGCTTGATGATAGATCTCACTGAGTGTGACATTGAGCGTGAGGGGCTCATGGTCTTCCTCGTACATTGCTCGCCTTTCAAAACCTCTACACCCCTTATAGTCTGAAGTCGAGTGCTTGTAAAACGAATTGTTTTTATGGTTATGATAACGATTCGTTGTCAATGATCATCATATGGAACTCAGGCTCTTGAGAACCTTCAAAGCCGTTGCCGAGGCTGGCTCCTTCACCCAGGCAGCCTCGCGCATTCATCTGACGCAAGCCGCGGTCAGCGTTCACATGCGCCAGCTCGAAGAAGAAGTCGGCGCGCCGCTGTTTCTGCGAGTCAACAAGAAGCTTTACCTGACCGAAGCCGGCCGCGCGCTGCTTGGGCATGCTGAGACGATCATTCGCGCTCACGACGACGCGAAGGCTGATCTCGCGGCGATTGGCGGCCCGTCGCGCGGACGCTTGCGCCTTGGCGTGGCGTCCACCGCGATCACCGCGCATCCTTTGCCTGAAATCCTCAGCGAGATCAAACGCAAGTACGCGCTGCTCGACTTGTCAGTGGTCGGAGGCACCAGCGAAAGGATTATCGAGCAGATCCTCGCCGGCAGCATTGACGCCGGGTTGGTGTCGCTCCCGGTCGAAGCATCAGACGTTCTGACTGAGACGCTGCGAAGCGACCGCTTGGTCGCCGCGATGAGCCCGCAACACAAGCTTGCTCGCGCTCGTGTGATCACCGCCGAAGAGCTTTCGTCCGAACAGTTGATACTTGGAGAGAAGGGCGGCAACACGCGACGCTTGATCGACCTGTTCTTCGAAAAGAACAAGCTTGATCCGAAGATCGTGATGGAGCTTCAACGCACAGAGGCGATCATCAAGATGGTAGAGCTTGGCTTCGGCGTAACGATTCTTCCGCGCGGCTCGGTTCACACCCACGTGGCTCGCGGAACGCTTCGCGCAGCGCCCGTTCGCGATCTGGATGTGAAATGGGAATTCGGCGTCGCCTATCTGAAGAGCGAATATCTTCCGCCCGCGCTCGATTCGTTCCTGAAGCTCTGTCGCGCGTACATAGGCAGTGAAGGCCCCATCGTCGGCGAGTGATTTGGACTGCGCCGCCCTCGCTAAGCCGTGTGCTCGCCATACAACCGGCGGCGCTTTGGCTCTATCAGACGGCGAGGCCGCGAGCTTAAGATCGGACCGGGAGTTTCTAGGGACCATCCATCGCGCGGCGACGCAATCACAGCCAAAGCGCCGCCGATACACTGATGATGAGAATCGCGAGCAAGGGCGGCGCACTGCAAATGTTGGGTCACTCGCGAAACTGATCGACAAAGCGGATGACGTCGGCGGGCAAGGGCGAAGTGAACTCCATCCACTCACCGCCGGCCGGATGATGAAAGGCCAGGCTCCACGCGTGCAGACACAAGCGGATTTCGTACTGGGGGTGCGCTTCAGATTCGCAATCCGCAATTCGAGATTCGCAATTCCCATGCATTTCATCGCCGATAATGGGATGCCCGATGTGAGCGCAGTGTATTCGCAACTGGTTAGTCCGGCCGGTGACGGGCTCCAACTCGAGCAGCGTAGCCCGGGCCATTCGTTCGAGAACTTTGAATCGAGTCTCCGCGGACTTGCCGCTCTCCATTACTCGCCAGCGAGGCAGATGGTCCGGATCCCGGCCGATGGGCGCGCGGATCGAGCCGGCTTCCTCTTCAACATTGCCACTCACCAACGCCAGGTATCGCTTCTCCACAAGCCGCTTGCGAAAATGGCGCGACAGCACCGTGAGCGCGCGAGGCGTCTTGGCTATGACGATCAGGCCCGAGGTCGCGCGGTCAAGTCTGTGCACCATCCCGGGCCGCGTGACCGGCTGAGACTCGAGGATTGAAGATCGAGGATCGATCGACTCGGGCCGCCCCTTGGCGAGATCCTCCATACTCCATCGTCCCTCTTCAATTCTCGATTTGTTCAAATGGTAGGCTAGCGCATTCGCCAGCGTGCCGGTCTTGACGCTCATAGTTGGGTGGACGAGCATTCCGGCTGGCTTGACGACTACGATCACGTGCTCATCTTCGTGAACGACTTCGAGCGGAATAGGCTCGGGTGACATTGCGGTGGGCGCGCCGTCATCGAAGGATACATCAACCGCGTCTCCTGCCAGCATGTGGTAACCCGCTCGCGCGACGGCTCCATTCACAACACAAGCGCCCGCTTCAATCAGGTTCGCGATCCGCATTCGGCTGAGGCTCCCGAAGCGCGACGCGAAAAACTCGTCCAGCCGCTGGCCTTCGTCAGGCTGCTCGATTTGAAACTGAAAGGAATGACTCATTTGTTATAGGTCATAGGTCATATAGATCACATAGGCCCTATCGGTCGCTAAGGAACATTTCTGCTTCCTCACGAACCAGGGCGTCGGGGTCGAATTTCAGCGCGCGTTCGGCGATCGGCGCTGCGCGCTTCGGGTCGAGTTGCGAAAGCGCCCACAGACAGTGGCTCCGAATCAGAGGCGCCGTGTCATTCTCAATTCGCTCGATGAGAGAGGGCACGGCCGCCGATGCGACAACATTGGCGGCGACGACCGCGGCGTTGCGAAGCAGTCCTCGACGCTTGGGCCGTGTGAGAGGCGTGCCTCGGAATCGCACGCGAAACTCATCGTCGCTTGCGATAGAGAGCACCTCGACCAGATCGAGCCTCGGACCAACGCCAGCCTCCGGATGGAACTCGGGCCATCGAGCATCCGAGGAGAAGCGATTGAACGGGCAGACATCCTGACACACGTCGCAGCCGAAAACCCAATCGCCGACTGCGGCGCGAAGCTCTCGCGGAATCTCGCCTTTGTTTTCAATCGTCAGATAAGAGATGCACTTGCGCGAGTCCAACACATACGGAGCGGGAAAGGCGTCCGTCGGACATGCGTCGAGGCAGCGCCGGCACGAGCCGCAGCTAACTTTGATCTCGCGATTGTCGGCGGGAAGCTCGAGGTCGAGAAGTATCTCTGAGAGAAAAAACCACGAGCCGCTGCGCGGTTGTAGCAGATTCGTGTTCTTGCCGAAGAACCCCAGCCCCGCGCGCGCGGCCACGGCTCTCTCCAAAAGCGGCACCGCGTCAACGAAGCATCTCGCGTGGATCTCGCGGCCAGTGATCTCTTCGATCCTGCCAGCGAGCGCCTTGAGCCGCGGCTTCACGACATCGTGATAATCGAGTCCCCAGGCGTATCGTGCCACGCGACCAAAGCGATGTTCGTGCTCAAATACCGGCGCTGCAGTTGCGTAGTCAACAGCCAGGGTTATCAGCGACTGCGCGTAAGGCACGAGCGAGCGCGGGCGAGCATGCAACTCCGGTCTGCGAGTCATATAGTCCATGCCCGCGGCATAGCCTTCCCCGCACCACTTGTGATATGCGATGTCGTCGCGCTCGAGTGGCTCGACCGAAGCGATGCCGACGACCTCGAAGCCAATCTCTCTGGCAGCGTTTTTGATTTGGGTGACAAGCGCGCTCACGGAGGAAGGCTATCTATCGCGTTAGTGGGGTGTCAATCAGAGGCCGACCAGGAGGCGCGATTCGATATCTGTACCGGCATTTCGCTAGTGATCAAATCAGCAAGAAATCCGTGCAGATCCGTCGGATCAGTGTCATCCGTGGTCTATGCGTTCGGGAGATTTGCTTGCTAGTCCCGCATCGACCACGGATGACACTGATTCGGCGGATTTGCGCGGATACCACATCTTCACTTTGCGAAATGTCGGTTTACACGCTAGTAGCTGAGGTCTCAGATCACAACAGACCAAGCATCGAACGCAATCGCCAATTGTTGTTGGTAGGCAACGGTAAGGTGAGAGCATCCACTGCGAGCAAGGTTCAACTGGCCGTGCATTGACATGCGCTCAGCGAACAGGGTCCGTCGCCAACCCTGTTCGCTCTAGCGGTGTTTCGTTGTGCCGCGCTGATCTACCAGCGCCGATTGCCGGCGTATTGGCGATAGCCTTCCGCGTAACCACGCTGAAATCCTTGGCGGTAGGCTGCATTGCCGGACCTAAAGTGGCTCGAGTTATTCGGAGTGGGAGACCTGCGATCACGAGCATCCTCCTGGCCTCGGTCTAATCCATCGCGATAGCCCTTCTGCACTTCGGCGTTGTTGTAGCCTCCACCATAACCGCCATAGCCACCGCCGTTTCGGTAGCCGCCATTCCCGTAGCCGCCGTTCCCGTAGCCGCCGTTCCCGTAGCCGCCATACTGCGGGTAGTTTCTGGGATACGTGTACCCGCGGCTTCTCGTTCGCGCTTGCTCCCGCTGCCACGCCAACTGACGAGCGCGTTCAATCTCACGAGCGCGTTCAGTCTGCTGCCGGCGATTCCAATCGCCGTCACGGTTGCGATCTCGCTGCTCAGTCCGCTCCCCCCGCTGATTGCGATCCCAACGATTGTTGCGATCTCGATCCTGAGCCTGCGCCGTTGTCCCGGTCATTATCCCGACGCTGAACAGGAAAACCAACGCAAAGGCCGCTCCCGTCGTTGCTCTTTTCGCCCGACTTAAGTTCATACTGAGGTCCCCTCTCATTTCATTCAATTCGCTAGGAGTCCCATCTTGCCAGATACTCCGTTTACTAGGATTACGAGCCAAGGCAAAAGGTGGCCCGCCCGGTTAGAGTCTTTATTCATCACCTCGATGAGCCCCTTTTCGTGTAGCCTGGCTTTGAGAGGTCCCGAGGCCGCTATTACAGCTCACCGCTGAAGCTTCTTCAGAATACTGGCCGCGTTTTGATTGTGCGGGTCGAGCTCCAGAGACTTCTTGTAGTTAATAGCAGCAAGCTCTTTATCCCCGTTCGCCAGGTAAGCTTCGCCAAGGCTGTCGTAAACGTTCGATGATTGCGGATACAACTCGACGTTGACCTTGAAGACGGCAATCGCCTCAGCGACTCTTTTCTCTGCGAGCAGCGAGTACCCCAAATCGTTGAGTCGAGCCTCCTGGACCGCAGCGTTGAGCGGCTTCTCCTTCTTGATCTTCTTGTACCCTTCTACCGCTTCGGCAAGTTTTCCGGCCATCAACTCATATGGAACCATCGCGTCCTTCGACATTCGCGGGGCTTCGGAGGCTCCCTCGGTGAATTTCAACTTGATCTTGTCGATGCTGCCGCCCGCGCCCTTAGCGAAAGTGTAGCTGATCTCGAGGTCCTTCCTTACAAACTCGTTTTCAGAAACAGGAAAGAGCTCGAACCTTGGTGAGGCCGTCGGCTCCGCATAGAGCCGGCCGCCCTCTTGAGTTACTGTTAGAACCCGATCCGGGTTTACGAGGAAGCGGCCGGCGTATTCATTGAGTCTGGCCGCGTCAACCGAAACTACTTCGCGAGGCTGCGGCAGGTAATCCTCCCACTGATACTCTCTCGCGATAGCGCGGAGGATTTCATAGATGATCTGGTCGTTGTCGGAGTTCACCATGACAACCCCGCCGTAGCCCTTGTCCTTATGAACAAGTAGCTGCGCTCTGAATCCCTCGTCGGCGCCGCCATGACCGAAGTACGTCGCCGCTCCGTGCTTCTCGCTAAAGAAGCCCAACCCAACCGGACCTGACGACAGGAAGGGCGCGACCATCTTCGCGGTCATTTCTCTTGAAAGAACCTTGTTGGATTTGCCCACCAGGGAGAGTTGAGATTCGATCGCGAACTTGGCGAGGTCCGTGGGTGTGGTCCAAAGTCCCGCCGCCGCCATCTCCGGATAGATGTGGATCTTTCCGGCGACAGCTTTCCCGTCCCTTCTGTATCCGGTGGAAGCCTTCTTCCTTGTTTCATCAGGCAGCGGCTGCTGGTAGGTGCTGTTCGCCATCTTCAACGGTCCCAGCACCGTTTCTTGTGCGATCTGAGGATAAGGTTTCTTCTCGATATCCATGATGGCTAGCTGGGCGATCGTGACGCCGCCACCTGAATATCTGAATCTCGTGCCCGGCTCAAAATCGACGCGGACCGCAGGCGTATTCGCCGGCGGAGCGCCGTCCAGGACTTGAGGCAGAGTCGGTATCTTTTCGCCCGGTGCGTATCCGGGAAAGCCGTGGACAGTGAGCCCACCCGTGTGACTCAGCAGATTCGCCAGCGTGACGTTTTTCTTCGCGGTGAATTCGTTATCGGGTAGCTTCCAGGTTGTTAGCTTGTTGTTGATGTCTTCATCGAGCGCGATCTTTCCCTGCTCGACTTTCTTCAGCGCCGCCATTGCCGCGACCGGCTTGCTGATGGAACCGGCTTGAAAAAGCGTCTCGGTGCTGACTGGTTCATTCGTCTCGATGTCCTTGACGCCGTAAGCCTTCGCCCATTCGATCTTGAAGTTGTTGATGACCGCTATGCTCACGCCCGGGACCTTGTAGTGCTGCATGCGCTCCTGGATAGTCCAGGCGGAATCGCCCTTGATTAGAACTGCGGGTAATAACCCTTTTTCTACTCGTTCTATTCGAGGCTGAGCGGTAGCTTGTCCAAATACGACTTGTGAGAACGCAAGAACGACCGAGATCGTTCTGAAGAATCTTGATTTCATAACTCCTCCGGATTGGCGGTCGAAGAAGGTTGGCACACTTGCTGGCGAAGAACAATACGCGCCCACTGACCTGGAGGTTGCCGTGAATTCCGCTCATACCCAATACCACCCACTCGCAGTGGGTGGATTGTTCAGGTCCTGCGTACAGACGAAGGGCCGCTCGACCGCTTCTTGAAATACCACCCACGGCAGTGGGTGGGATTCGCGCAAGACACTCTTATGGTCGTCCCGCTTTTATTCACACCGACGCACGCCGGCACACCGGCTGCGACTGGTGGATATCGATCTTTTTCTGGTATAGAAGAAAGATCATGAAAGTAAGATCTGTCTGCTTGCTGATCCTTCTTCTGCCTCTAGCATCACCGAGATTCTCCGCTCACGGCCAGACGCACCGAGGCTCAATTCGTGGCGCGCTCACCGACAGTTCTTCGACGCCGCTATCGAATGTCGTCATAAAGGTCGTTCAGACTGAAACCAACGAATCGCGGATCACAAGAACCGGGGATCAGGGTGAATTCACAGTCTCGGCGCTGCCGCCTGGTCCCTATCGAATTGAAGTTGAGCAGACAGGCTATAAGAAGTACTCACGACTCGCCACCCTGCAGGTCAACCAGGAACTGAGGCTGGACATATCGCTCGAAGTCGGCCCCATCAGCGAAGAGCTGATAGTTACAGCGCCCGAGACCGCGCTGAGGAAAGATTCGTCTGTGCTGGGAACCGTAATCGAGAACCGCCAGATCACCAATCTGCCGCTCGATGGGCGAAACTTCCTCGAACTCGGCCTGCTCGCGCCAGGCGCAACGCCTGCGGCTCAAGGATCAGCAAGCTCCGTTCGCGGAGACTTCGCCTTCAGCGTCAACGGCGCGCGCGAAGACTCGAACAGCTTCTTGCTCGACGGAGTCTACAACTTCGACCCCAAGCTCAATTCCGTCGGCGTGAATCCGCCGGTCGATGCGATCCGCGAGTTCGAGTTGCTGACCAGCTCCTACGACGCGTCGTTTGGCCGCAATGCCGGCGCCCAGGTTAACGTCGTTCTGAAGTCCGGCTCCAATTCGTTGCATGGCGCCGCTTACGAGTTCTTTCGCAACGGTGCGCTCGACGCCCGCAACTTCTTCGCACCGGCTGACCAACCGCCGCCGAAGTATCAACGCAACCAGTTTGGCTTTGCGCTGGGCGGTCCGGTGGTCAGGAACAGAACGTTCTTCTTTGTCGACTACGAGGGCTCGCGAGTGCGCGAGGGAATCACTCGCGTCACCAACGTCCCGACTCTTGCGGAACGCAACGGCGACTTCTCGCAGAGCCTTTTCCGGGCGCCGATCAATCCGTTCACTCAGCAGCCGTTCACTGGAAATAAGATCCCGGACTTTTTCATCAACCCGATAGGCCGCGCGATCGCTGCGTTGTATCCGGCCCCAAATCGCAACGTTCCGTTTGAGAACTTCGTCTCGTCACCGGCTCTGCGCGACCGCAACGACCACTTCGATGTGCGGCTCGAACACTCGCTAAGCAAATCGTCCGAGCTGGCGGCGCGATACAGTTTCGCCGACCGGGACCTCTTCGAGCCGTTTACCGGACCAAACTTTCCCGCCGTTCCCGGATTCGGCGACAACGTGCCGCGAAGAGGCCACAACTTTCTGATCAGTGAGACCCACGTCCTCTCCGCCGGGCTGGTCAACGAGGCGCGTTTTGCGTTCAGCCGAGTCTCGGCGGCCGTGCTTCAGGAAAACAGCGGAACGAGCATCAACAAGCAGGTCGGCCTGCCCGAGCTTTCAAAGAACCCGCGGGACTTCGGTTTGAGCTTCACAACGATCTCGGGCTTCTCGCCGCTCGGCGATGAATACAACAATCCTCAACAGAGCGCCACGAACCTGTTTCAGGTTTTGGACGGCGCGAGCTACGCGCGCGGCAAGCACCTGTTGAAGTTCGGCTTCGATTTTCGAGCGGTTCAGCAGAACGCTTTTCGCGATATTCAATCGCGCGGGTTCCTGACCTTTTCGAGTCAGGTCCCGATCACCAGCAACGCTCTTGCGGATTTGTTGCTGGGGCTTCCGGCGGTTACGGGGGGAGCGCGGTTGGACAATGCGCAGCACCTGCGCACCGAGAGCTACGGTCTCTACGTGAACGACAGCTTTAGGATCAGACCGAATCTGACTCTTTCGGCCGGCTTGCGTTACGAGTACAACTCGCCGCCGGTTGACGCCTTCGACCGCGCGAACCTTTACGATCCCGTGACACACAGTCTGACGGCAGTCGGAACTAACGGGATTCCACGAAGCGGCTACGAAGCTGACAAGAACAACTGGGCGCCGCGCGTGGGTCTGGCGTGGACGCTCGGAAGCAAAGGCGACACAGTGTTGCGCGCGGGCTACGGCGTGTACTACGACCAGTCATCGCTTGCGCCGAGCGAGGGGCTTTACTTCAACGCGCCGTTCTTCGACTTCAATCTCTTCTTCTCGATTCCGGGTTTGCCGTTGACGCTCAACGATCCGTTCCCGAGCTTCTTCCCCGTGCCTCTGCCCAAGTCGGCCTTTGCATTTCAACGCGATTTGCGAACGCCTTATTTGCAACAGTGGAGTGTGAGCTTGCAGCAAGCGCTTGGGAAGAGCCG
>JBGQGO010000047.1:0-16264 GCA_041497455.1 Blastocatellia bacterium
AACCTCAGTTGACTTTCGCGGAAGGCGGCTATTACCATCGCTCTTACTCGAATCTGATCCGGTAGCTCCTCGATGAAGCTTTCAGTCGTCATCCCCGTCTACAATGAGGCGGCGACAATCGCCGAGTTGATCAGCCGCGTCCACGCCGTAGACGTTCCCAAACAGATAATCGTAGTCGACGACGGCTCGACTGACGGCACTCGCGAGGTGCTCGAAGGCCTGAAAGGACGCTATGAGAATATGAGCGTGCTTGTGCAGCCTCGCAATCGCGGGAAGGGCGCAGCGCTGCGGCTCGGCTTCCAGCACGCGACAGGCGACTACGTGTTGGTGCAGGATGCCGACCTCGAATACGATCCTGCCGAGTATCCCGTGCTGCTGAGGCCGCTAATGGAAGGCAAAGCCGACGTCGTTTACGGCTCGCGCTTTCTCACCACCAAACAGCATCGAGTGTTATTCTTCTGGCACTCGGTCGGCAACCGGCTGCTCACGCTGATATCGAATATGTTCACCAACTTGAACCTGAGCGACATGGAGACCGGCTTCAAGGTCTTCAGGCGCGAGGTGATTCAATCAATCAAGCTCGATCAAAATCGCTTCGGCTTCGAGCCGGAGGTGACAGTCAAGATCGCGCGGATGAAGCTGCGAATCTACGAGGTGGGCATATCGTACTACGGGCGCACCTACGAAGAAGGAAAGAAGATCGGCTGGAAGGATGGCGTCAAGGCTTTGTGGTGCATAGTGAAGTACTCGATCAAGACCCGGCGTTCGACGTACCAGCCTTCTCAGGAGGCATCGTCCCAGTCCACAACGAGTGAGGTGCTGGATCGTGTTTAGCAGCCTTGCGAAGCGGGGAAGCCGACATGCTTCACGCCGGATGCCGATTTCAGCACCAACGCGGCATTCGCGGTGAGTTCATACTGTTTGGTCTTGAAATTTGATCTTCTGTCGCTGACTAATTGGATTTGGACTTCCTCTGAATGTGACGAAATAGATACCATACCGTGAATACTTGGAGGGTTAAGCTGAGCGTTGCTATCAGAGAAAAGGCAAGCTCTGAAGAAATGTTGTTTGTCTTAATACCTGAATAGAGAAATAGAAATACGCCGGCAATAAATGACGCAACTAAAAAAACTGTCAGGTAAGTAATAAACAGTTTGGCTGACGAGCGACCCCGTGGCCATATATCACTAAGGGTGTCACGGTTCCTCATAATTACTCTTCTTTCAGCAAATCTCTAATCAACATTATGAACAACGTTATTATTACAGCAATGTCCCCTGCGTCAAACATATATTTAACAGGGAGCAATCCGAAGAATTTTGGATCGTGGAATAGATACTCCAGAAATCAGATGGAGAGCCACACCAAACCCCAAAACAATAAGAGCTATCGGGAAATGCTTTAAGATTTTGGCGACTATCCTTATTAAGCTGTAGAACTCTCTCTTTCCAACCTTTCTTAGCTTGCTTTTGGAGGGCCGTCGCACCTTAGTTCTAACAGGTAGTTCATCAGCGTCAGTAAGGATGATTCTTTGAGTTTCATCATCAAGGTCCTTGTGTCTCCTCTCGCTTGAATGGTCAGGGGGCTTTTCCACGCGCGCAAAGATACTACTCGCCTGCGAGGAGTGTCAATCACATCAGCGGTTTGTTCTTGTAGTAATAAAAATGGTGGTAGCCAGTCTCGTATACGCCCGGCAAGAGCTCCATCAAGTCACGCCGGAAATCCGCGTCAAATCTTGCAAACAGGTTTTCCGTGATCAGACTCGTGTCGAGCCTCACCTCCTTGTAGCTTGCGACCTGTCCGTCCTTGTTTTGAAACTTCACCCCAAATGTCGGGTCGTATAAGTGCCAGCCTCCATCGTAGAAGACCTCCACCACAACGTGAGTGCCAGGCGGGTTTTTGGCGTCGATCACGTTGATTGCTCTCGTCCCGTAGCCCCCGAATGCAAGCAGCGTCTGCATCGCGGCGCTCAATTGGCCGCAGTATTCGGAACCCCGTTCGAGCACGCGGCGCGGTGAGCCCAACTCCCGCTCGTCATAATTCAGCTTGCTTGCAACGTAGTCGTTTATTGCGCCGATCTTTTCATCGTCAGACTGCTTGCCGGCGGTCAGCTTGTCGAAGAGATCTTTGTAGTAGTCGCTGTTCTTGGAATCGAAATCTTCGAGAGTGACGGAATTGACTCCGATCAAGGATGCAATCTCGACTTGAGCGCCCCGATCCAAGGCCAACTCGCCGACGCTGAACAACCCGCTCTCTGGAAACGTCTTGGGTGCTCGCACCTTGATGAGCCTTCCCGTAGACTCGTCACTCGATATCACGAGTTCGTAGCTCGCGCCCGGATACCACATCACATCAGGCAGCACGAATCGTCCATCGCGGCCGGTAAGCGTAGCCCAACCGGAGCGCGAGTCGAGCGCCTGGACCTGCAAACCGGGCGCGTTCAGTTGTCCGGCTATCGAGACAAGCCTGGGCTGGTGTCCCCGCCATCTCGCCAGCTTCATTTCGGCTTTGACCGCCGTTCTCTTAAGCGAGTGGCGAATGCGGCCGGCCCACGGCGTCCCTGGGAAAAACAGGACGAGCACGAATAGCGATAGGCAGAGCAGCGAGACCGCCCAGCGTTTCCAACTACGCCGCATGCTTTGGTTTCTACCTTATCCGATTGTTGATGGCAATGTGAATCTTCCTCGGAAGTATCATAGACTTTAGTCTGTGCTACTTCGCGAGAGCTTGTTTCTTATTGGACTGAGCGCCGCGCTGGTGCTCTCGGGCGCCGGCCGAGCGCAAACACAATCCCGACTGGGCGTGTCACCCGGCGTGCGACCTGCCGCACAAGTTGCATCACAACGCGCGCCGACGCTGGGAACGGATATGTCATTCGCGTCGACACCATCTCCGCTGATCGACGGATGGCTGGACAAAAAAGCGGGCGACGATATGGCGGCTGCGTTCAGGCGTGCGGGATTGAAGAGCCTGCGCTTTCTCTTCGGCGGCGTGTACTCGCCGCGCGGCCCTGAGGCGACTGCGCAAATCAAAGCTGAGAACAAGGCGACCAATCAATATCAGTGGTTTCCGCTGGATGCTTATGTCGACTTCCTCCGGTCGCACGACTTCACGACCATTGTCGGCATAAACGTCGAAGAGGGCCCGGATGTCGCGCGCGATGCGATTCAAAAGTTCATAGATCGCGGGCTGAAATCCAGGATAGTCGCGATCGAGTTATCGAATGAGCCTTGGCTGAATCACCGGCCCTGGCTGCCCGAAGCCTACGCCGCGCGCGCCGCAGATGTAATTGAAGGGCTGACGCCGTTGGGCCTTCGATTCGCTTTGCCGCTCACCGTCGGCCGCGACAACAACACGCCATCGAAGCTGTCGGACAACGAGTGGGTCACGCGAATGCTCCGCGCGCTGTCGACTCGAATCGACTTGAAGCAACGTGCGGACGTGTACGGCGTGCTACACCTCTACTCGAGAGGCGTGCGAGCGGGGACCGTGGAAGCTTTCAACAAAGTGGTGAAACCCTTCGCTCCGAACATGCGCTACCTGGTCACCGAGTTCAACATTCGCCTGAGCCTCGAAGGTAATCCGCATCTGACGAACAAGTACGCGATGGAATTCGCGTGCAAGCTCGCAGACGTAATGAGCCGTCCGGAAATTGAGGCGATGTACACGCATTCGGCGCCTTCTCACTCGATACTGTACTGGTCGAACGGCCGAAGGTACGCGACTGTTGTAGGGGGCCGCGACGAAAAGCTCACCGGCGAGGCGATGTCACGCGGCTGGCATTTGACGCCAACGGGAAGAGCGTACGAACTCTACTCGCGTCTTGCTTGGAACGGAGACCTGATCTTCTATCGCGGCGGTGATAAGCAAAGCTACTGGGCAGTCAGATCAAGCGACGGTCGAGTGGTTGTGACTCTCATCAACGACAGCAACAAGGCCACGAGGAAGAAGGCTAACATCGCCGGCCGCGAGATGACCTTAGTCGGGCCACCACGTTCAATCGTCTGCCTGGACTTGAACGGCAGAGAAATCGAACGCCTTGCGCTACCGTACTAGGTAGCGGAGGAAACAGAGGAGCTGCATGTAAGATTACTTCTTGACAATCGCGGTTCCGGGTAATAGACAAGAGACAAGAGATGGGGTCAGGCGTGCAAATTGCAATTCCCTGGTGCAAGGCGACTGCCGCTTTGAAGTTCAGACTTCGCTCTGAAAGCACTCGTCGCTCGCTTAAGTTTCAGCCGCGACTCCGCGTCTCCCCTTGTCACGTTCGCTTGCCGTCTGCAAAAATGCACTCGAAGCCGCTTGGAACTTTTAGCCTCGTGCGTCGTGTCCATGCGTGTGGCCCTTAATCTCGGCAAACTCGACCTTCGAGCGCTTCATATTCTCGGATCGCATCTGACTCAAACAGAATGCAGAAGTCGAAAGCAGCGAGGACCAATGAGCGGCCAGACGCGGTGTGGGCGATCCTGCTTTGCTTCTTTGCCTCCGGAGTGAGCGGGCTGGTCTATCAGGTCGTCTGGGTGCGCGAGTTGGTCCTCGTCTTCGGCGCAACCACATTCGCCGTCAGCACGGTGCTCACCGCGTTCATGGGAGGCCTCGCCTTAGGGAGCTACTATTTCGGACGCCGCTCGGAAACAGTCGAGCGTCCGCTCAGGCTCTACGGTCTGCTCGAGATCGGCATTGGCGTGTACGGCCTGGCGGTGCCGTTGATCTTCGCCGCGCTCCCATCGGTCTACCATTCTTTCTGGCGTTGGGAACTCTCCTTTTTCGCATTGAGCATAGTCAGGTTTGTCTTTGCCACTCTGGTGTTGATTGTGCCAACGGCGCTGATGGGCGCGACGCTGCCGGTGCTGTCGAGCTTCTACGCGCGCGACATCGGCCGAATCGGCTTGCGAGTTGGCTCGCTTTACGCGCTGAACACATTCGGCGCGGTGCTCGGCGCGGCGGCCACCGGCTTCGTGCTGATTCCCGCTTTGGGCATGAACGCCGCCACAACAACAGCCGCGACAATGAACATTCTTCTCGGTGTTGTTGCCTTGACCGTGTCTCGCACAGCCGAGCGTACACCTCACGAAGCCATCCCGGACCCTGTTCACGAACCACCCCCGAAAAAGAGTCCGCGATCGTCTGAGAGCGAGGCCGAACGCGGCCAGATCACGATCGTCATCGCAGGATTCGCGGTGAGCGGATTCGTCGCGCTCTCCTATGAAGTGATCTGGAGCCGCGTGCTCGCGCTGATAATAGGATCGTCGGTCTACGCGTTCAGCATAATGCTGACGACCTTTCTCATAGGGCTCGCCGCCGGAGCTACGATTGCGTCGCGGGTGGTTGACCGCATTCGCAGGCCGGTGCGGATGTTCGCTTTGATCGAGGTTGCGGTCGGCGTCACGTCTTTGATCGGCGCGTATCTGTTCAACGATCTGCCTTATGTCTTCGTTCAGCTTTACCGTTGGGTTGACAGCAGCGCGTTCGGGCTCCTGTTGTTTGCGCGGTTCTTGATTGCATCGTTTGTGATGATAGTCCCGACCTTCCTGCTGGGCGCGTTGTTTCCTTTGGTGGTCAGAATCATTTCCAGCCGCAAGCTGGCGCGCACCACCGGCCGAACCGTTGGCGACGCTTATGCGGCCAACACACTCGGTGCAATCGCCGGCTCGTTTGCGAGCGGTTTTATTCTGGTACCGTGGCTGGGATTGCTGGGAAGCTTGAGGCTGTGTGTCGCGCTCAACTTTGTCGTCGCTGCGGCTGCGTTCTCAGCGTCTGCTCGACGTCCGGCCGAGAAGCGAGATCGGCCGAAGCGCATCGATGTTAGCGCGACGGTAGGCCTCGCGGCGTCGGTGCTGCTCATCATCGTAGTTGTTCTGGGCCAGCCGCCGTGGGACCCCGAGGTCATGTCGAGCGCGGTGTATCGCTACGCGCCGTCGCTTACGGATAAGAGCAGGCAGGAGCTGTTTGAGTTTCTGAAACGAGGGCAGGGTGAGACGATCTTCTATAAGGAAGGCATAACCGCTACCGTGGCCGTCCAGCGGCAAGGCGGAGGGCGAGTACTGAAAGTCAACGGCAAGCCCGAAGCTTCGACCGCCGGCGATATGCCGACTCAGATATTGATCGGCGCGCTTCCATTGCTGGTGCGCGAACATACCGACGACGTCCTGCTGATAGGTCTGGGAAGCGGAGTCACTTTGGGAACGGTTGAGCAGTTTCCGGTCAAGCGAGTCACCTGCGTGGAACTCGAACCGGCGGTGATCGAAGCGTCCCGCCACTTTGAAGACGTCAACAACCGTGCGCTCGAGGATCCTCGTTTGCGAATGATCTCGAACGACGGCCGCAATTTCATCTACACCACGGATGAGAAGTTCGACGTGATCGTGTCCGAGCCATCGAATCCGTGGGTGACCGGCGTCGCAAATCTGTTCACGCTCGAATACTTCAAGCGCGGCGCCGAACGCTTGAAGGACGATGGGCTGTTCAGCCAGTGGCTTCAGATCTACGAGATGGCGCCCGAAGACGTCCGCACGCTGATTGCCACTTTCCGCGCGGCGTTTCCACAGGTTTACCTGTTTCGCGGCGCCGAAGGCGACCTGATGTTGCTGGGCAGCAAGAGCGAGCGCCGGCTCGACCTCTCGGTTCTCAAATCTCATTTTGACGATCCGAAGGCCGGCGCCGAGCTCAAGCGCATCGGCGCTTCGACAGCGGCCGATATCATCTCGCGTTTTTATCTTGGGCCCGCCGAGGTGACAAACCTCTCAGCCGGGGCGCGGCTCAACACAGACGACAACGCATTGATCGAGTTCAACGCGCCCCGGCGAGTGGGCACGGCGGAGGAAACGGTCGCGCGCAACTTGAAACAGTTGATTGCCTACGCGGCTTCGCCTCTGAGCTATATCGATCGCGGTAAGAGTTTCAATCGTGGCGAGGCGGAGCTTTTGACTGAAGCTGCGCTCGAGGCCGTGAGGCGAAATGATAAGGAACGCGCCGAGCAATTCGTGACCTACTCGCTCGAGTTTAGGGAGACCGCGCAGGCGCACGACATTCTGGGCGAGTTGCGACAGGCGCGCGGCGACGAAGCGGGAGCGATCGAGGCCTGGCAGACGGCGTTGGCGATCGACCCCAATCACTTCTTCACGTTGATCGATCTCGGCAAGCTCTATCTGACGAAGCAAGATCTGCCGCGTTCTGTCCCGTATCTGGAGCGCGCCATTCAGATTGATCCCGGCAGCGCCCGCGCACATCATCTTCGCGGACTCGCCTATCAAGCCGCGGGCAACAATGCAAACGCGGCGCACGAGTATCGGAAGGCGCTTCCCGACGTACAGTACACTCGCTCGATCCCGACTTATTATCTGAACTTCGGCACGGCTCTTATGCAGATTGATTTGTACGACGAGGCGGCGCAGATGCTCGAGGAGTTTTCGCGGCTGGCGCCGAACGATTTTGAAGGCCACTTCCAACTAGGCGCAGCCTATGAGATCCAGTCGGAACGCTCGTTGGACGATTCGACTACCAGGCGGGCGGTCGAGGAGTTGAAGCTTGCGCTATCGATCCAGCCCAACCACGCGATGGCGCATTACTACCTGAGCAAGGCTTACCGCAGGCTCGAGGAGTATGAGCTTGCCGATGCCGAGTTTGAGTTGTACGAGCGCCTCTCGCCGTGAGTAGATATCGATCGGATGAGCAACTCGGTCGTCGCCGGCCGTACAGTATTAACGATAGACGGCTGGCCGGACTTTACTGATTAGGCTTAGAATGCTCGACGTTTGGAGTATTTTACCGAGATAGTCAACGATGAATAGTCCGCAAGCGCTCAACAAACAAAAGACCGTCAATGTCCTCTTTCTCGGTCAATGCCTGCAATACGGCTATCCAGGCGTTGATGACTCGGAGACGTTTCCACACGTCGCGAAGGAGACGCTGAGCAGGCGCTTCCCTCATCTCACTTTCAATTTCAACCTCAAATACCTGTATCACCCCGTGGGTCTGAAGCCGATCCTCGCACACCGCTTGATGATGTCCAATCCCGACTTTGTCATCATCAGCGTCTCCGCGATATTTGTGGCGAGCTCGTGGCGCGTCAGTTACATCTACGAGATTGCACCCGAGGTGCTTGATACGGCTCGGTCATTCTTGCAAAAGGTCGAAGCGAAAATGAGAAGAGAGGATTTTCGATCTCCCAAGACGGCGTTGGACAATCTGTTTACCAGGCGTGCTCCGCTTTCGATCGAAGAGTATCGAAACTATTTGCGAGAAGGAATTGAAACTTGCCGAAATGCAAACCAGCCCTCGGTCGTGCTGATGGGGCCGAGCCACTTCGACGAAGACACTCACGAAGGTTATCCGCTGGAATCACCCGACATCTGGTTGTCGGTCAACAAAATGGCTCTGGAGCTGGGTGAGGAAATGAAGGTTTCTGTCATCGACACCCAGGGACTGCTGCTCGATTGTGGGCGCGAAACGCTTTTGCCCAACAGCATAAAGTACAGCCGCTACGGTCATCAGATGGTCGCGCTCGAAGTTGATCGAGTGCTCGGGACGATGGTCGCATCGCTGGACGCCGTCGACTCTTAGCTCTTCAATGCGCATTGCACAATTGCGTCAAGCGGTTCGCCGCCACCGCTTTCCGTTCTGCATCAAAAACAAGCCTGCTCGGAATTCTGTTGGTCTTTTCCCCGAATTGGTTTACATTAATCAGGCTGCAACTTGTATGAATCTGAGCGCTCATCAGTTGCAGACAGTGGCGAATTCTTGACAGCTCGAAACGGAGCAGCGAATGGCGAGCTTCAAAAGAATAATCATCGCGGTCGGCGTGATTCTATTATTCACCCAATCGCCGCTTGCCCAGTCGAAATCCGTTTCGTATCAATCCATTCTCGAAAGGCTCCTGGATCACCAGCACGTCATAAACATAGTCGACGACTTCCTCGTCTTTTGGGACCAGGCTAAGGACAAAACGCCGCCCCGCCAGCGACGACTGTGGAAGCGGTTGGTTGAGAGTAAGCATCAGGATTACTTCGATCGGGCCGTCTATCGCACAACAGACCCGACCACCCGACGCGCGATGCTGGATGAATTCCTGATTCGCGTGCCGAGTCAGGTCGAGGCCATTCGCGAGTTCAACAAGTCCATTGCCGATCTTCCGACAAGCCCGCTTGTCGAAACGGTTCTCAACTTCAAGTCGCGCTTCCGCGAGTACCACCAGCAAGGCGCCCTTTACATCGGCCTGAGCATGTTCCGGTTCGATGGCGCCGTGCGGCCAGTGCAGAATGACGAAGGTGTGCCCGACACGCTGTGCCTTGGCGCGGAAGTGCTGTCGGGTTACACGCGCGAACAGATTCGGGTTGCGATTGCTCACGAGTTTTTCCACCTCTATCATTTCGGCTTTCTGTTTCAGGACGCCGACGAGATGTCGCCGGCTGAGTTTTGCACGGCGCACATTCCTTTGATGATCGAAGGCATGGCCGCGGCTGGCGCCGAAGAAGTACTCCCTTACGAAACACGCGAGATGTACCTGCATTTCGACAAAGACGAACTCGCCGTCCAGCAGCAGGATCTGGCGCAGAACGCTGCTCAGTTCCTCGATCTGATCCGGGAGGGCGCCCCTCCCGAGCAGTACCAGCAGTGGTTCACCCGCACTCACCTCGGGGACGCGCCGCCGCGGGGCGGCTACCTGCTCGGCTACGAGGTGGCCAAGCGAGTGATGGCCACCTACGGGATCGAGCAGATGGTCCGAATGACTCCCGCCGAACTGCGCGAGCACGCCGAGGAACAACTCGCCGCGATGGCCAACGAGCGCATTCTGTTGATGGCCTCTCACTGAGAGTTTGTAGTTCGGCCTTCAGGCGGAAGTTCGTAGTTCAGAGTTCAAGCTTCAGCTTGCTTCCAGGGCTCTACGCTATCGAATCACGCAAGCTGAAGCTTGAACTCTGAACTACAAACTTCCGCCTGAAGGCCGAACTACGAACATCTTTGACTCCCACAGGTTCCGGCCTATACAATCCGCCAATCATTGAGCTGATCCAAGTCTGATGCACCGCAAGGAGGACTAATCCGTGGACGAACTCTTAACGAAAGAGAACATTTATTACCGTGACCTGGCACGGAGCATCGCAGTCAGTCACGTCCAGCCCATCGCCGCCGAGCTCGACCGCACAGGCGAGTATCCCTGGAGCGTCATCAACGCTCTCAAGGAAGAGGGAATGATGGGCGTGTGGATACCGAAAGACTACGGCGGAGCGGGCGCGGGCCTGCTCAACCTCTGCATCGTGGTCGAAGAAATATCCCGCAAGTGCGGGGGCATCGGTTGCACTTACGTCGTCAACGCGCTCGGCTCGCTTCCGATTGTTCTGGCTGGAACCGAAGAGCAAAAGAAGAAGTATCTGCCCGACATCGCTTCAGGCAAGAAGCTGATCGCATTCTGCCTTTCGGAAAAGTCGGCGGGTTCGGACGCGGGAAGCTTGACGGCGCGCGCGGAACGCGACGGCGACGACTACGTCATCAACGGCGATAAGAAGTGGACGACCAACGGCGCGGCTGCGAGCATCTACAGTGTCTTTGCGACTGTGAATCCCGAGCGAGGCACTCGCGGGGTGACTGCTTTCATCGTCGAGCGCGAGACGCCCGGGTTTGAGCTTGGCAAGCGCGAAGACTTGATGGGAATTCGCTGCGTGCCGGTGAACGAGACGCACTTTCGAAACTGCCGCGTATCGGCTTCTGAATTACTGGGGGGAGCCGAAGGCCGCGGCTTCAAGCACGCGATGATGACCCTCGACGTTGCGCGTCCGTTTGTTGCGGCTCAGGGATTGGGCATCGCGCAAGGCGCGCTGGACCTCGCGCTCGAGTACACGAAGCAGCGGCAGCAGTTCGGCCAGTCGATCGCTTCGTTCCAGGGGATTCAGTTCATGCTTGCGGATATGGCTACGCAGGTCGAAGCCGCGCGGCATCTGGTCTACACGGCAGCGCGAGCAGTCGACGCGGGAGTGAAGGACGTCTCGAAGATATCGGCGATGTGCAAGGTATTCGCTACGGACACGGCGATGAAAGTGGCGACTGACGCCGTGCAGTTGTTCGGAGGGTACGGCTACTGCCGCGACTACCCGATCGAGAAATACATGCGCGACGCGAAGATCACGCAGATCTACGAAGGCACGAATCAGATTCAGCGAATGGTGATCGGCCGCGCGCTCATTCGCGAAGGCGCATCCGCTTGATTGCTATCAAAACATAAACACTCAAATATGAGGACTCCCTGGCGAATAGTGTATTCGCCAGAGAGTCGCAAACTCGCTTCGTTCTGAAGCAGAGGTCAACGTTTTAGCCTTGGTGATGGGCTTCCAGGCGCGTTGGCATATCTCAAGAGAAAGGTAAATGATTGAAACTGGGTAGTATCCTTGGCATTGTAAAAAGCGCCGAATGGAAGCGCATAAGCGTGGCAGATGATGCAATTGGTGGACTGCACGTATGCTTCCATCGTAGTGTTAGCCAGGTCGCGACTGTTAATGTAGGCGGTTGGCGCGCTAGCCGGGACAAAGTATTTTGGCTGCGGCGTGGTTGAGCCCTTCACATAGGGATTCAAATGGCCGACCAGCTCATAGTTCTTCCACACCGTATTACTCAGCATTGACTGGTACTTTTGATTTACCGGCTGCGCGTTATCCGCAATATCGGTCAACCGCGAGATATCGTTTGGAGCTGTAGGCTTGGGAATTGGCCCGCTCGCTGGAATCGGTTTCGGCTCGTTGCCATAGTATCCGCCGGGGAAGTATGGCGGCGCAGGGCTGCCCTGAGGACCGGGATTTAGAGATGGAGTCAGCGCGCTGCCATCCGGCCGTTTCGGAGCGCCCGCGCCTACCTCGACATTATCTACCTGCTCAAAAGTGGCCCACAGCCAGGTAGCCCCGGTGCCCGGCGTCAGGCGGAGGATGTGAAGCCCGACCAGTCCTACTGTTTGCAGTTTGCAATCCCCGCCTCCACCGTCAATGTAGGCAGGGATGTGATAATAGCGATCAATGACGTCTTTCTTAGGATCAAGAATTCGCCAGGCTGCCTTCAGTTCGATAGTTCCTTGCCGAGCGTAAGGCGGCAAGGTCTGAACATACGGCTCTTTGCCTTTGGGCGGAAACTGGAACGTTGGCTGCTGTTGTGGATTAGCCTTGGTATTCTTTACGGCTTGGATTTGTACGGATCTATTGTAATACTGAGTGCCCTTAAAGTATTCGAACTCAGACCGGTTGAGCCGGATCTCATACCGCAGGTAATTCACCATTTGATCTACGACCGGGCCACGTATCTTCAGCTTGGTGGATTGTGGAAAGCCTGCCTGGTTGACATCGCTCATGACGCCTGGCTGATCCTTGGCTGCCATCCTAAGCACCTTGGCGCCACGCGGAACGTTCTTGCAGTCGGATGGCGGCGGCGGCGGCGGGTCGTTCCAGCCACCAGGGACCGCTGCATTTGCCAGGAAGACTTCTGACGGAAGTTTGTAGCTGGACCACACGACCGGGAGAAGCTGTCCGTCCTGGCCTTTAGCCCCTATCATTTTTGCCGGGTCCGGCTGCCCTCTATCTCCTCCATCGAGTGCCGGCCAATTCAGCGCGATGAATGACTGCCACGCAAATTCATAGAAGTCATTCATCGTCTGTTTATTCGGCATCCCATCGTTGTCAGGCGCAAACGGTATCTGCCATGAATTAGCCGGCAGGTCTGCCGCTTCCGGCGACGCCCCCTCAATAGTCGCAGGCGGCATCAGCGCGGCAACCGCTAGACTGACACAGACCACAAATAGAAAAGCACTTTTGATTACGCGCATAAACCAGCCTCCCTTCACCACAATCTGAACTTGCTCCTCTAGTTGAACCCGGCCCGTCGTCAGACCGGAGAAACGTTAAGACGCTGTTGCTCATCCTTCTGAAACCCAATCGGCGCGCGATAACTCGAGTCTCCGGCATCCGATTGAAACTGCCTAGCAGTCATCTCAAAGCTGCCGGGCGATCTTTATCGCCCCGGCAGCCCGCGAAGGGCTAAGTATCTTCGGCCGGCGGGCATTTAGCGCCCGCGTCCATCCATGTCTTAAAGTCATCTATTTGATTCTGGGGCCACCCTCCCGGAGGCATTACGCCATTTGATAACGCTACGTAGATTTGCTTCGCCCAGTGTTGAACGCTTTCACAGTCAGACAGGTCCAATGAACCGCCCGTCACATTTTTCATATGGGTTATATCTGTGTCCTGGAAGTAGCTCCGGATGGTTGCCCAGGTCACGTCATTTGTACTCATCCTTTCCTCCTTCATCGATCATCGTGCGCTTTCTGACGAGGCCGATCACCTCTCAAGCGCATGCGCCCGAAGAGTCGGATACTACACTCTGCCGACTATTGGGCCATCCCAGGCGGCAGCCGTGCGCGCTACTGCTTGAAAACGGCAGTGCATCCTTTCATCCTGATAGTCGATGCGCAACTCGATTAGGCCGGTCGTGTCCTCATACCCAACATCAAGGGCATTCTCGCGCCCGTAAGGCCCTGCGATGCCCCAGACGAGCCCTGTCGTGAGTGGCTGAAAGAGCAAGCCGCGATCAACAAAACCGACAATTTCTCCGACTTGAACGCAAAATACACCGCCACTGTCAGCGGTCGCTTCAAACTGGATCGTCAACCTGTTCTCAAACATCTGTACTTGTGAAACGACATGCTTTGTTAGATTGATGATCCTGGCATTGACCGGCCTCAGTAGAATACGGCTCTCTTCTATTTCGGCTGACGGTCTCCTTATGGGCATTTAGCGCCTGCATCCATCCATGCCTTGAAATTCTGCTGCCACTCGTCTGACCAGCTACCATCGGGCGGCATCGCCCCCAGACAGTCAGGGTTGTTCGGATCGGTGCAGACCTGGTTGTAAATGCCCTGTGCGTTCGCCGCTACACTTGCACAATTCGACAAGTCAATCTTGCCGTGGGATACATTCTTCATATGTTGTACATCCGTCGGCCTGAAGTAGCCTTTGATCGTATCCCATGTTACTGCTCCGCTTCCTCCCGGCGGATTTCCACCTTTCGGATTGTATGAACTTGACATATGTCCTCCTTTAGATTTTGGATTCCTCCCGATGGGCCACGCGATTCAAAAGCATCAGCCAGACTTCAATTCTTTCAGAAGCTTCTCGCCTGATCAGTTTTGAGCCGCACCAGCCCTTGCAGTCACTTCAGAAATGCTCTCTGATCTAACACTCGCATCCCCATAAAACGAGTACTAACAAGGAAGGCATGCGAAGAACAGAGTGTAAAAAGCCGCTAATAGTCAGCACCCGGCCTCTTGGCCTCCCTTAGAGCGAGGTTAATTGCGAGGCCACTTAGAGCAGACAAATATGCTGCATCCCCATCGCTTTGTTACCACGGCGCTCAAGGTGCAAAAACTGGGTTCCCGAGTTATACAGCATCAATTACAAACAAGTCAAGTAATTTCTTTAACAGCTTTCTGGGGCTGGCAATCGCAGACGTTCATTACCGAAACCAGGCGACGGCTCCTGAACTTTGCTTCCCGGAGATTCAAATGTGCAGCGGCCCGTGAGTCAACTGCGTTACATGTGCGGCTGCTCAGGAACGGCGGGAATCGGTTGATTTATTTAGAGTTGGAGCATTCTCCGCTGGCGGATCAAGCTTTCGGTTTAAGCCGAGCGACTTCTCGGCAATATCACGATGGGAGTCATTTGCACACTGTATGGATACCACCACGCGGCCCTCGGCAACTGTTTCGCCGTAATCGGCCAACGCGCCGCGCCTCGCCAGCCCGGCTTCGAAGATCATCCGTCCCAACGTCACCAGTATCGCGCCCAGCGCCGCCAGCTCGAAGACGATTATTCCGAAGGCCCACGGCGAAACGATAGGCATCCCACCCGTCACAAGACCAACCCGCCGTGATGTCAAGACAGTCAGCAGGATCGCGAATGCCGCTCCGAGCAGGCCGCCGGCTATCGCGAATCCCACGATTCGAGTCTTCGGCGGGTGCAGCGCTTCAAGATGCAAAGGCTCCGATGACATGACGGTTATCGACGAATTCGGCACGCCTTCACGCTGAAGCTCGTGCAGCGCGGCCACCGCTTCGCGTCGAGTGTCAAAAACTCTGATCTGCGTATCGGCCATCTTGTTCTCAGGCGCTTTCATATTCCACGTCCGGCGTACCTACAATCGTCGGTTCACCGTGCTCGCCCAGCGGCAACCCCTCTTTGTATTCCCACACCGCGATGATCGGAAACAGCCTTGTGAAAATCGCGTATAGCAAAACGAAATAGCCAAACGTCCCAGCCGTCAACGTCAGCTCGACCCAGGTCGGAGCGTACGTTCCCCAGTTGAACGTAAGACGCGGTTGCGTGAGCGTCGGCACGATGATCAGAAATCTTTCAAACCACATTCCGACGACCACCAGCACAGACGCGATCATCGTCCCTTTGATCGTCCTGAATCGCTTTATCGCAAGCAGCGGCGCCGGAATGGCAAAACAGCACACGACCGTTCCCCAGAACAACGGCGCATATACGCCGCTTATCTTCGACCGAAACACAGCCATCTCTTCGGGCGCGTTGCCGTACCAGACAGTCAGGTATTCGCCGAACGTGAAGTAGAACCAGATCAGGCTCATCGTCAGCAGCAGCAGCCCCAGATTGTTGAAGTGAACGGGGCGAAGATAGGCTTCGAGGTGAAACACTCGCCTGATCACCGCCATCGCCAGGATCAATGCGGCGATGCCCGAGAAGATCGCGCCCGCGACGAAGTACGGTCCGAACATAGTCGAGTGCCACATCGGGCGGATGGTCATCGCAAAATCCCACGAGACGATAGTATGCACAGAGACAGCGACGGGTATGATCACGACTGCCATCACTCGCACTGCCCGTTCAAGCCGGTCCCACTGAAGCTGAGTTCCTCTCCAACCGAGACTGAACGCCCCGTACAAACGCCGTAACAAACCGCGCGATTTGTCTCTCAAAAGAGCCAGGTCCGGAATCAGCGGAAGGTACAAATAGATGATCGAACCTAGCAAGTAGGTGTTGATCGCGAAGAAGTCCCACGCAAGCGGCGAACGGAAATTCGGCCACAGCCCTCGCTCGTTCGGATAAGGCACCAGCCAATAGAAGAACCACGGGCGGCCGAGATGAATGATCGGAAACAACGCGCCGATCATCAGCGCGAAAACGGTGATTGCTTCGGCGCAACGCGTGACGGGCCTTCGCCACTCGGCTCCGGTGACGCGCAGAATAGCTGAGATCAACGTGCCCGCGTGTGA
>JBGQGO010000048.1:0-16231 GCA_041497455.1 Blastocatellia bacterium
AACCTGCCGATGGTGCGAGTCGACGACATTCAGATACATGCTCGCGACAACGATCTGGTGCTTGGGACTCACGGACGCTCGGTGTGGGTGCTCGACAACATCACCGCGCTTGAAAAGATGTCCGACGCGATGATGTCGTCTGACATTGCGGTGTTCGACTGCCCGGCCGCGGTTGCGTACCGCATCTACAACCGCAAAGGTAACACCGGTCACAAGTGGTTCTCGACGCCTAATCCACCTTACGGCGCGATGATCGATTACTACTTGAGATCGGCGCCGCCGCAGGGAAATGTTCGGATCACGATCACCGATAAGAGCGGAAAGATCGTGCGCGAGCTGACCGGCCCGAAGGAAGCGGGCGTCAATCGCATAGTGTGGGACCTTAGATTGGGCGCGGCGGGTCAGGCCGGACCAGGGTTCGGCGGAGGAGGCGGCGGCGGTGGTGGTCGTGGCGCTGGCGGCGGGGGCGGTGGACGCGGCGGTGGCCAGCAAGCCGCCCAACCGGCGGCGGCTGAAGCGGGAGCTGCGACGCCCGAGGCGCAACCGGCAGCGGCGCAATTCGGCGGCGGCGGCGGGGGAGGCGGATTTGGCGGCGGCGGGCGCGGACCGCGCGTTCCTCCCGGCGAGTACACCGTGAAAGTTTCAGCCGCCGGCAAGGAAGCTACCGCAACCGTGCGGGTTCAAGAAGACCCACGCATACAGATCTCGGAAGCTGATCGCGCGAAGTGGAGCGACGCAGTGATGAAGGCGTACGAGCTTCAGCGATCCGCCGCGGCGGCTCAGCGTTCAGTGCAGAGCCTCAGGACTCAAATCACTGCGCTTCAAGAGTCATTGAGGCGAACGCCTAACGTAGCGAAGGAAGTCAACGACGCGGTGAAGTCGGTTTCGGATCAAGTGGACGATGTTTCGAAGAAGATTGTGCCGGTGTTCGACCAGTCGGGCAGCGCGGGGCCTCCGCTACCAGGCACACCGCGTCCGGTGCTGCAAAGGATCGGGCAGCTCTTCAATGGGCTTGATAGCTACACTGCGGCGCCGACGGCGGATCAAATGGCAAAGCTCGCCGATCTCTCGACTGAACTGAAAGCGCTCGTCGAGCAGGTGAACAAGGTCATCGACGAGGCTGTGCCAAACTTGAATAAGCAGATTCGCGACAGCGGGGTTTCGTTTGTGAACCCTGGCCAGCGAGTTCCACCGCCACAGTAACCGTGTCTACAGGGCGGACTCGGCTCCCTGTCGCGTCCGCCCGTCCCTTAATTCCACCTCGTCTTGAGGCTGTCCCGTTTTCGCTATAGACTCTGCTCTGAAAGACGAATGACTCTGTTGAAAGAACAACTTGTGTTGTATCCCAGCCCCGCAACCCCGAGGGAGCTTGTCAACCGCACTTCGACTTTCGTCGACAACATGAGGCTGCCGGTACACAGATGGTTCAGATATTCAGCCGGATTCTCAGCACAGTGGGTTAAAGAGATTATTTCGGCGGCTAAGAAGGATAGCTCAGTCACTGTGTTCGACCCCTTTGCCGGTTCCGGAACAACCCTGCTCGCTGCGCAAGAGTGTGGTGTTCCGTCTTGGGGTGTTGAAGCGCACCCGTTCGTTGTGCGGATCGCTAGGGCCAAATTACTCTGGCACGAGGACGCAGAGGGGTTCTTTGATTTCGCCCAAGAGCTTCTCAATAAAGCGCAAAGAGACGGTGGCAGCCAGGAAGGCTATTCGAGCCTTATCCAGCGGTGCTATCCAGAGAATATTCTGGTTGACCTCGATGCGATCAGAAGAGCTTGGCTGTCCGCGGCGGATGGTAGCCCCGCTTCTGAACTATCGTGGTTAGCTTTAACAAGCAGCCTAAGGGACTGTTCGCCGGTCGGCACTTCGCAGATGGAGTTGATTCAGCCAAAAAAGCGAAAGCAGAACTTTGTTCCTCCGTTTGATGCATTTTCATCCCGAACAAGTCTCATGCTTAAGGATATGCGACTCTTTCAGAACGTGGTACGGTATGTTGAAGCGGGGATCTCTAAAGCCGATGCGCGACTCTCCAATTGCATTGATGATAGCTCAATCAGTCTGGTTATCACTTCGCCACCTTATGTCAACAACTTTGATTATGCTGATGCCACCCGCCTGGAGATGACATTCTGGGGCGAGATTGATGGATGGGGCGAGCTTCAACATAAAGTAAGACAGTACCTAATACGGTCATGCTCGCAACACATGTCCTCGCAGAATGAAGGCCTTGACGGGTTGCTCGATCAAACGGTTTCGGTACCAATAGTCACTGAACTGCGATCAGCATGTGAGCGTTTAGCGAAAGAACGATTACTGCACGGAGGGAAGAAAAACTACCATCTAATGGTCGCCGCATATTTCTCAGATATGGCCAAAGTCTGGTTGACTCTGAGAAGAGTATGCACGCGGGCGAGTCGAGTTTGTTTTGTAATCGGGGATTCCGCTCCCTACGGCGTATATCTTCCGGTTCATAAGTGGTTAGGTGAACTGGCTCTAGCGGCCGGTTTCAAAAGTTACGAGTTCGAGAAGACGCGTGATCGGAATACAAAGTGGAAGAACCGGAAACATAGAGTGCCACTTTGCGAAGGCAGGCTGTGGGTGGAGGGTTGAATGGCTCGTAAGAGTGTATCTCCCGGTCACAAACTCGGGCAATTGATCGGAAATTTTATCGAGGATTTCTTCAACGATACTCTCCACACATTTGCGTCGGATCGGAAACTCTATTGCGATAAGAAGGGTCCCAGGCCAGCAGTGAGGGGCGGCAAGCTTAGAGTAGACTGGGTTGACAATGATGACAACACCCATAGTATGGACTACGTGTTGGAGGTCGGGGGATCCGAATCGGTCCAGGGAAAGCCAGTTGCTTTTATTGAACTAGCATGGCGAAGGTATACAAAGCACTCTCGTAATAAGAGCGGAGAAATTGAGGGCGCCTTATTGCCGCTGAAGGAGACTTACCGCAGTTGCCGGTTCGTCGGGGCAATCATCGCGGGTGAGTACAGCAGCGGTGGTCTACAACAACTCCAGTCCCACGGCATAGTCGTGCTCCACCTACCATTTGATAACATCGCGGCCGCATTTCGTACCAAAGGTATCGACATTGAGTACCCCGAGCGCGCCCCCGTTGCTGTGAAGCGAAGACTCATTTCCGAATTGAGAGCATTAGGCGAGGACAACCTCAACGAGATTAGGCAAGAACTTCGGAAGGCCATCGAGCCAGATCTGAAAACGTTTGTTGATGCGCTTGAAGCTGCGGTCTCTCGCGAAGTTGAATCAGTGCGAATTCTGTCCCTCTTTGGTGAAGAGCTGAACTGTGGATCCATTAAAGATAGTATTGAGCTGTTGAATGACTATGAGCCGACACCTAGCGATCACCTGAAGCACAATAGGCTTGAGATTCAGATACGGTTCAAGAACGGGAGCGAGGTCAAGGGGTCGTTCATGACTAGAGACGAAGCCTTGGAGTTTTTGGGCTTCTACGAATAGCAAACGGCGTCATGAGTTGCTAGGCAATGAGGATTGCTCGCTTACGGCGAGACGTCGAACACTGCTTCGAAGCACAACACCGATCAAGCCGCGTTGTTCGCCAATCACCAGTTTAAGAAGGCTCTGTTCACTGAGGCCGAGATCAAAGCCAATCTCGAGAAGTTGTATCATCCGGGAGAGTGAAGGAGGAGCCGGGGCAGGAAGAGCGGGTAAACGGCCCTCTCAGCCATCCGAGAGGCCGGCGCCACGAACTCCCTGCCACTCCTTGCCACGGGCGGCTTACGCTACTTGCGTCAGGTTGAGCGGGGCGGAGAAGGCAGTGCGTCGTTTGATCGAAACGATGAACGAGCGAATCTCGCGCCTGTCGATTATGTGCTCGATGTAGTCCTCGGACACGGCGATCTTGCGTATCTCGCGCCAGTCACTTTCGGGCACGCTCAAGAACGCGTTCACTACTGCGGGGTCGAAGTGTCCGGCTGAGTTCGCGACTATCTCCGCTCGGGCGTCTGCATAGGGCGCCGACGTCCGATAAGGTCTGTCGCTGGTTATCGCGTCGAACGCGTCAGCCACTGCAAATATCCGCGCGTTGATGTGAATCATCTCGCCCCGCAGTCCCGAAGGGTAACCCGTGCCGTCGTATTTCTCGTGATGCTCGCCGACAACCGGCGCCGCACCGCTCAAGAAGTCTATCCCGCTGATGATGCGAAGCCCATAATTGATGTGCTCGCGCATCTCTTCCCACTCAGTTTCAGTGAGCGCTCCGCATTTGAGGAGAACCGAATCGCGCACGCCAATTTTGCCGATGTCGTGAAGCAGTGCCCCCTGTTCGAGCGCGATCAGTTCCTTGTGCGCGAGCCCCAGTTCGCGGCCGAGTCTGAGTGAATACGCGACTACGCGGTCCGAATGGCCGGCAGTCTCGACGTCGCGCGCTTCCAAAGCTCCAGCGAGTGCGCGAAGCGTCGCGCGATAGTTCTGGTAGAGCGCTTCGAGCATCAGGTTCAGGTCTTCGTTCAGCGAGCGCAGCTCGGCGGTCCTCAGCCTGACGGTTTCTTCGAGCGACTGCTCGTAGTGGCGCTTGGCGACTATCAGCCCTTGATACCTGAGCCCGCGCTCGACAGCCATCAACACGTGGGACAAGTCGAACGGTTTTACGACGTAGTCGAATGCCCCGTGACGCATGGCTTCGACTGCGTAGTTGATGTCCGTCATTCCGGACACCATGATCACCACCGTATCGGGGTAGGCCTGATGGATAAACTGGCACAACTCGATGCCTGACGTGCCTGGCATTGTTATGTCGGTCATGACCAGATTGAAAGAGCTGCCCGCCATCATTGTGGTAGCTTCGTCGGCGCTGGCCGCGGTGACGCACGTGTACTCGTCCGAGAGGTACAGCGCCAGAAGCCTGCGAATCGGCTCTTCATCATCGATGATCAGAATCGAAACTTCCTTGTTAGTTCCCATTTTGCCTAACCCCCAAAACTTCCAGCCACAGACTCGCAGACTATCCTCACGGAAGCTGCGCTGCACTTGGAGCAAAGCGCATTCCTTGATCCTTCAAGCGATGACTAGCGCAAACGGGACCTGGCGCAGTCACTTACGGAAGGGCCGGTTCAGAGTTGCAGCAGCGCTACAGAGGACATTGGCGACACTTGTGGAGGAACACCGCATGCGCCAGGCGCAGCCAGATTCATTTGAACCAACAGCACGGCGGGCGTGCGTTAGGCGCAGCGGCGGCTTTGATGGAGGTCCGCTTCAAGTCAGATTCTATCGTTGTTGCTATGGCTGCGGCGAGGGCTTCCGCTCGGCGGCAGGGCTGCGAAGCGCTTTGATCGCAGCACGGATGGCGTCTGCTTTTTTGTCGTCGGGCGCCATTTTCAAGTACTGTTCGAGCTCATCGGCGGCTCGCGCGCGGCCGCCTTTCTTTTCGTAGAGCCTTGCCATCTGAAGGTGGACGGCTGCCAGCTTCCTGCCGCTCAACTCGAAGGCCTGTGCGAGGGTCTTTTCTGCCATTCCGAATGCGCTTTCTCGCTCGGCGGCTGCCTCCTTTGACGCCGAAGGGTTGATCGCAGCCGCGTGTTCAATGAGCGCTGTAGCGCGCATCAGCAGAATGCCAGGATCGGACGGATTCAATCGCGCGGCTTCGCCGAGAACCCCAGACGCCAGCGCGTACTTCTTCTGGATCATCAGAACCTGGCCAAAGCCTCGATAGACGCGGTCATCTTTGGGATTGATCTTACGCGCTTGCTCGAACTCCGCAATCGCATCATTCAACCGCTCCATCTTCAGATACTCGCCGCCTAGGAGCAGGTGTGCTTCGAAATAGTCCGGATAAGCTTTGATGGCTTCGTTCAAGGCCTCGACCGCTTCGGATGATTTGTTCTCTTTCGCGAGCTTCATAGCGCGATCGAGCGCTTCGCGTGCCCCTTTGGGCAGAGTCTGGGAGGGTACTACTCTATTCGATGGAATGCTGACGGTCGTGCTTTTTGGGAGCAGCGTGATTTCCACCGCACGTCGCTCACCGGGGTCTTCCGGGCCGACCGTCCGTACGAAATCCACGTGCTCGCTGACCGGTTCATAGTCCACCTGTCGGATAACAATGATGTAGCTTGTTGACGTCAAGCCAGAGAAGTAGAAATCTCCTTCGTTGTTTGTGACGGTAGTGTTCGCTGGTTGGCCGTTGCCGGTCTCAATCTCTACGATTATTTGGGATAGGTTCTTACCGGCCGAATTACGAACCTTGCCGGTTACGGAGTTGCCCTGCCGCATGCTCGCCGACGCTGCGAGGCACAGGACCAAAATCAGCGTTAAGAGCCCTAAGATCCGATTTGCCTTCAATGAAACCTCCTCTCGAGATATTGATCTAGTCTTTTCTGAGTTTCTTGATTGCTTCGCGAATCGCCGGTGCGTTATCGACCCCAGGGTTCTGGCGCAAGTAAGATTCAAGCTCATCGGCAGCTCGGCTGCGGTTGCCGCGTTTCTCATACACACGGGCCAGGTGCAGATGCACGATAGCAAGCTTGTGCGAGCTGATCTGATCCGCGCGTGCTATCTCGTCTTCAGCCTCCTTGAGCCGCCCGGTCTCGATGAGCGCCACGCCATGCATCAAGCGCGCTTCTGCGTTGGCTGGGTTTAGTTTCACCGCCGCTTCAAATACCGTGGCGGCCAGCCCGTATTTCCTCTGTTCATACAGCACGAGGCCAAACGTGTGATACAGCCGGCCGTCTTTAGGATTGATCGCTCGCGCTTGCTCCAGCTCCTCCGTAGCTTCAGTCGGGCGGTGAAGGCGGACAAACTCGAGCGCGAGGGCGAAGTGAGCGTCGAAGTACTTCGGCAGTATTCTAATGCCTTCTCGTAGCGCCGCCGTGCCTTCATCGCTCTTGCGTTCGGCCAGCAGTCTCAAGCCGTGGCGGTAGGCTTTCAGCGCAGCCTCGGGAACTTCCTGCTGAAACACAGTGCCGGCGCGCGGCGTCGTCTCTTTGTCCTTTGGCTTAAGCACGAGATCAACGCGAACCCTCTCACCGGGCCGCGTCGTGGCCGTGCGTGTCAGTTCCACCCTCTCAGAAAAGGCCTCGTGACTTTGCTCGTTGACTACAAGAATGAAAGATGCCCCCGCCAATCCTGAGAATGCGTAGTCGCCTTCATTTGTGGTGACGGTTTGAGCGAACAACACACCATTTCCCGTCTGAAGCTCGACGAGGACGTTCGCCAGAGGCCGGCCCGATTCTGTGCGCACTTTGCCTATCAGTATGTTTCCATCAGAGGTTTGCGGGCGTACCTCCGGCGCCAAAAACAGAAAGCAAAGCGTCGCGGCCAGCAAGACGTTTTTGGATCGCACCGTCATGGCATAGACCCTCCAGCGTGTTTGAAGCGGTCCACAAACCAGCACAAAGAAAAAGTGGTGGAGCCGGACCAGGGCTCCACCACATTCAAAGAAAGCATCTTTATCCGAGCCCGCTTAGAAGGTGAACTTCAATGCGAACTGGAAGGCTCGCGAGCCGCCAGTGCCGAAGATGTTCGTCGTGCGCTGGGTCGGTTTGTACGTGATGAAGTCCCCAGGGCCCGTTATGTCATCTTTAGCCGGAATGGTGGTGGATGCTATGTTGGTCAAGTTTGCAACGTTGAAAAGATTGAAGACCTCGCCAATGAGGTCCAAATGTTTGGACTCGGACATTCGGAATGTCTTGGTCAAACGAACGTCCTGTGAGAGGACCGAGTCGCCGCCCATCCGAGTTCCCTCAGGAAGCAGAGCAAGCTCGCGTAGCTCTGTGCCCTGAGGATCAACCGGCACACCGTCCACAAAGCGAGCCGCAAACGAATTCCTGTTCGCATTGTAGTTGCTGATTATCTCATTCAGCTTGCTCAGAGAATGGATATCGCGCCCTATGTCTCCAGGTTTGGTCCCGGGCAGGTAGGAGAAGAACGAGCCGCTCCCGAACAGATCTACACTATCGGGAAGGAACGCGCTGAAGGGCAGCCCGCTGAGGGCCGTCGAGATGACCGATGCAGTCCATCCCCCCAGAACCTGCTTCTTGAACGCTGAAGAACTGTCCTTGAAGTACGGCATCTCCCACACGGCGCTGACTACCAGGCGATGGGTTCGATCGAGTCCGCCCGGGCCATACTCTGCGCTGAAATCATTTCGGTTGGAAATAGTCTGGCCAAGACCCAGGGCATCACCCCCAAAGTTCTTAAGACGCGACATCGTGTAGCTGGCGGTCATTTGGAAGCCCTGGTCGAACCGGCGGTCCAGCCGGACCAACAGCGCCTTGTAGACTGAGAAAGCCGACGAGTCCGCGTAGGGCACACCGAAATCAATGCTTGAGACGGTCGGCGATGGATTACCATTCTTATCAACCGCGGAGATGAAGTTCGCGTCGTAGGTGAGAACCTCGTGTACGCCCTTCCGATAGTTGAAGTCTGCCTGCAACACCATCTTGCCTGGCAACTGTTTCTGAATGCCGATAGCGTACTGCATTGAGTACGGTATCTGGAATTCGGTCGAGAAGAGCGGCCCTGATACGGCGTGGAAGCATTCGATCGACGTCGGGAGCGTGCAGTTGAACGCCTTAGACTCGACGTCTGCGCGAACCGCGGCGATTTTCGTCAACAACTGGCCGAGCGTAATGAAGCTGGCGCTGGTCGGAACGTTGCTAAAGCGGCCGTCACCGCCGGGCAGCAATGAGCTTTTTATTGCGACGCCGGTGAGGAACAACTCCGCTCCCGCAGGGCCGAGGTCTGCGCGCTCAAACAACCGAAGGTTGTCAATCGCCGTGTCGTAGTACATGCCAACGCCGCCACGTATGACGGTATGGCCATTGCCCCCGACGTCCCACGCAAAGCCAGCGCGCGGAGCGATGTTGTTTTTGTCCTTCGGGCTTGGGCTGGTTCCCTTGCCAAAGAGCGGCGCTACTAGCGCGGGATGGCCCTGATCGTGATTCCACAGGTTTGTGTCAAAGCGATATGCCAGACCGAAGTTGAACGTGACGTTGCGAGAGATCTTCCAGGCGTCGGTTCCGTAGAACTGGAAGCGATTATTGGCGGTCACACCCGCGGGGGTGTTAAAGGGCAACAGGTCAGCGCCTACGCCGAGGCTCATGTCAAACGCCGGAGAATTGAGAAAGTCCGCTTCAGTTGCGAGCACTGGGACGGTACTACCGAAGCCAGGCCCGTATATCCTGATGCGGGCCGGTTTGGCAAATGCAAACTGACCATCGATTGTTGTGCGCTCCCAGTCGACGCCGAAGCGAATCGAGTGCTTGCCCTTCGACAAGGTCAAGTCATCCCGAATCTGGTTGCGGCGCTGATCGGTCACCTGTGGCGTGATGTAGTTCGCGCCCGATTTCCAGTTCTGATCGGGGTTGATTACCCGCAGCTCGGGGACGCCCGGCGTCGCCGGATCAATCCGGTTGTGGAAGTCGTTGATCGCGTAGCGGAAGTCATTGACCATAGTCCCCGTGAGGCTTTGCGTCATGCCAAAAACGCCGCCATCCGAGCGATTGAGATCAATTTGATCGTTTGTTTGGAAGATTCCGCTGGCGCTATCCCTCGGGAGGATGCCGGTGCCGGGCGCGAACGGCGCTTGTTGATCGTTGTTGTCATGCGAGTAGCGGAAGAACAGTGACGTCTTGTCGTTCCATTTGTAATCGACCCTGCCTGTTGCCAGCAGCCCGTTGAACGGCTTTCCGGTGAAGCCGTTAAAGCCGAGCAGGCCCGGAGTCTGGTTGTGTATAGAGATGTCGTCCTGGTTGTTGTATTCGACGTTGACAAAGAAGAAAATTTTGTCTTTCTTGATCGGGCCGCCGAAAGTCCCGCCGAACTGCTCGCGGTCAAATGGTATTCTGGCTACTTGCAAGTCGGGCGGTAAGCCGTGTGCCGCGTCGAGGCGGTCGAGCGCCGGGAACGCTGCAAATTTCGCATCTCTCCAGTAAAGGTAGCCATTGCCATGATACTGGTTCGAGCCGCCCTTGGTGACGATGTTAACCGAGCCAGCCGCCGATGCTCCGGTTGAAAGATCAACGTTCGATAGGCCGACCTGAAACTCCTGCACGATCTCCTGCGAGAAGTTCTGGACGGTCGTGCCGACAATGTTGTCAACCACCGAGCCGCCGTCTACCGTGATCTGGGTCGAGCGCCCGGCCTGGCCTCCGATTGAGACACCGGTGTAGTTTGCCTTGGTCGGATCGAAGCTTCCCCCGTCAACGGTTTCCGCTCCAGGCTGCAGTCGCGCAAGGTCCAGGAAGTTGCGGCCGTTGAGCGGCAGGTTCTGGATTTGCACCGTGCCGACGACGCCGGATACGGTGTTATCGGTTCGGTCAATCTGCGCTTCGCCGCCGCCCGTGACGGTGACCGTCTCGGAACTGCCTCCGATTTCGAGCTTCACGTCGAGAGGCGTGGTTCTACCGACTTCAACCGTTACGCCTGTCGCCAATTGCGACTTGAAACCCTGAGCCGTCACTTTTACTTCGTAGGCCCCAGGCGGCAGCGACGAAGCCTTATAGTGGCCGTCATCGCCGGTAGAGACCGTACGAGTAGCATTCGTGGCGGTATTTCGGATGGTAACCGTCGCGTTCGGGACAACCGCCCCCTGCGGGTCGGAAACCGTTCCTTCGATACCTCCGGTAGGCTCTTGGGCCGCCAACGAAAGCGGCGCCAGGCTCATTACTATCAACGCCAGCGAGATCATACTCACCACCGTTCGCTTGTAACTCTTTCTCATGGGAACCTCCTGATTTAATGTAGGTCGTTAGACCTTGCTAGGGAACAACCGCCCTGGCCTGGGCTTCAAGAGCCTGGCTGAATGCAAATAGGGAGGCGATTTCGTGCCCGCTGAACGCAAGTTCAGCGAATGTCCGATACTGTGAAACAAAACTGCTCCACGAAATTGGCTCTGGAGCTTTTCGTCTCTGCTTAAGAACCTAAACAATACTATGACAGTTGGATTGATCAAGCCTTGTCGTTTCCTGACGAACTGGATGTGTGTTACGGCTTTGCGCCTTTGCTTGCTGCTTACCGACTGCTGAGGCGGTTAAATCCGTGCAAACAATATTCCAACTTGCACCATAACCACTTGGATCGTTAACGCGCGCTATAGTAACACTTAGAGCAGCTTCGTCATAGTCCTTTTGCGACCTGCCGCCCCGTCATATATGAAACTCTGGATTTTCGTCCATATTTTTGAATCCTGACGGCCCGTGCTCGAAGAGTTGCCGGGCGCTACACTGAGGGAGGTGTGCGACTTGAGTGGGAGAAGGAAGGCACTGCGCAAAGAAGGCCGGAGTGGCTCGACCCTGCAGTGCAAACCGCGAAGGCGCGAATCCGGCTCCTGGAAGCCAACGCATAGATGAACGCCTCGCTTAAGAAAAGAGGCGGGCCGCGACGGCCCGCCTCTCTGCTTTGACCGATACAACCGCGCGGGTTGCCCGCCTGTCACCATCTGAACCGGACCGACAACTGAATAGTCCGTGTTATATCGGTTCCTGTTGGGTCACCGAGTCCAGGTCCTCCAGCCGGACCAAAGATAGGCGTCAACAGGTCGCGACTCACGCGTCCGTTTTGAAGATCCTGGATCTTCAACTGACGGCCGTCAGCACCGACGTACCTGCCGCTGAATGCGTTTAGGCACAGGCGGCAGTTGGGGTCGGCGGAAGGCGCCATCAAGCTCAGCACGTCATTGCCGTTGAACAGGAAGAACAACGGATGATTGAACAGGTTAAAGACGTCTGCCTTGAACTCCAGCCGCATCTGATCGCGGACGTGAAAAGCCTTACTAAACGACATATCGAAACGATAGTAAGGATCCCCGTGGCCGGCGTTGCGCGCAAGGTTGCCATTGACGAACTGGAAGTCCACCAGGTCGCCGGTGAAGCTGTCAATCGAGCCGCGCGGGTCCGCGTCCGCCGGCGCGAGGAACGTCGTCTGCGGGCAGTTGCATACCGCCCGGCCAGCCTGGCTTACCAGAAGGTTGCTTCCGAAGGCCGAGGCGATATTGGTCGAAACGAGCGTGCCATCGGGCAGCACATTCGGCCGCTGCTGACTCTCGGAGCCCGCGCCGAAGAAAGCCGACGTAGCAAACGGCACATCGCCTGTCGAGACAGGATAGGGCCGCCCCGATTGGAGTTGTCCTATCACGCCGATCGTCCAGTTGTTGACTACGTGCTTGATAACCCGCCCGTCGGTGAGCTTCTCGGTATCAAACACTATGCCGAAGTTGCCTTGATGCCGCGTGTCGCTTTGGGCGAGCGCGCGCTCTGCGCGTACGTTAGTCACATCACCAGGCTCGGACAGGCCGAAGAAATCCTCCGATGAAGAAAGCTGCTTCGACAGCGCATAGCCGGCCTGAAATTGAAAGTGATGTGACAGCCGCTTCGTCGCGCTCACAAGAAGCCCGTGGTAAGCCGATGTGCGCGAGTTCTCGTTTGTCCGCACTGCGTCGAGACGCTCATCCGGCCGCTGCCCGAAATAGAAGAAGCCCGGGTGGACCGGGTCCGCTTTGATGATCGGGAAGTTTGTGTCACGTTCGCCGAACAGACCAAATCCGAACACGCCGGTGTAGCCAACGTTGAACACAAACGTTCTGCCTATCTGACGTGTGATCGAGAAGTTCGTTTGGCGGACCTCCGGGTTTCGCAGATCGTTGGAGATCGGACGCACGCGGCCAAAGAAGCCTGGCGCTCTCAGTGGCGATAGAAAACTGTCCGGTGGCCGATTCGGGAAGAACGCGAGAACCGACGGCTGCGTGAACGTGGTCGTAAACAGATTCACGCCATCGAAGTTCAACGAATCGAGAGAAACGTTGAGGTACGCAAGCTGAGAGACTTCGGCGAATGAAGCTCGTATGACCGTTTGCTCCGGATTGCCGAACAGCGCGTGCATGAAACCGCTCTCATAGCGCGGGCTCCACGCGATGCCTACGCGAGGTTGGAAGTTATTGTGGTCTGACGAGCAAGCTGGGACGATGCCGTTGCCCTGCAGGCAGCCGCCCTTCACATCGGCCTTCATCGTGCCGCCCTTGAACGCTCCATCCTCGACGTCGTAGCGCACTCCATAGTTGAGCGTTAGGTTCGGCGCCGGCTTCCATGAATCCTGAACGTAGAACCCGTAGATGTTATCCGTGGCCCTCACTTGCGCCGGGCCGATTCCAACTTGAAACTGCGTCGGGAGCCCCTCGTTGGGAGCGGGACGCGGGAAACCTCTGTAGAGGCCGAAAGCGAACTGCGTGAACAACGAGAAGTATGGGAAGTGGCTTATGTTCAAGCCGGTCTTTACCGTATGTGCGCCGTGCGTCCACGACAGGTTGTCTATGTACTGGTAACGATTCTGATCGGCGCCCTGCGGGCAGCAGAACGCCGCGCCGCGATAAAAGTTCGGCCCCTGCTGGCCGGGTTGCTCGCTCTTGGTCGGCGTGCCGCTCAAGAGACGGTGCCAGAAGAATCGTCCTTCGTTAACGATGTGAGCAGTCGGCGTCGAGGTCAACGAAACGTTGAGCGTGTGATCGTGACCGAACGTTGAAACCAACGACTCAGGCGCGGCGATCGCCGCAATCTGCACCAGCAAGTTATCCGACAAGTCCCGCTGCAGGTTGAATCGCGCAGTCAGGACGTTGTTCGTCGAAAGCTTGTGGTCGACTCTTGCCGACCATAGCAACTCCTTCGTCGGCTGCGTGAGACTGATCGAGCCTCCAGGCGGCGTCAGTTGCAGAGGCGTCGCCTGCCGGGTCTGCTCGTAGCTCGTGAACCAGAAGGTGCGGTCTTGTACCAGCGGCCCGCCTGCAGTGAATCCGCCTTCATACTTATGGAACGGCGCGCGGCGAAACAAGGCCGCGTCGCTTGTGTTGTAGAAGAAGTTGGAAGCCGTCAGGTTGCGGCCGCGCGTATAGTAATGGCCGTCTCCGTGAAAGCCGTTTGTGCCGGACTTGGTGATCACGTTCAGCACTACGCCGCCCGATTGGCCGTACTCGGCGTTGTAGCTATTGGTTAGCACTTGAAACTCTTTGACTTCTTCAACCGAAGCTCCAAGCGAGTCGCGACCGGAGACAACTTGATCGGAAATGGTGCCGCCATTAACGTTGACCTGTATGCCTCGATTGTTGACAGCTCCCGGTCCAATAAGGTCGCTCGAGACCGTCGTGAAGTCGTACTTAACGCCCGGCGCGATGGTCGCCAGGCCCTGGTAGTCGTTGGCCACGCCGCCAATACCGTTGAAGCTTGTGGTAGTCGGAAGGGTCGCCACTTGCTTACTATCGATGACGCTTGAAACATCGGTCTTGCCCGTTTCTACCAGAGGCTCGGCGGCAGTTATGTCAACCGTCGCTGTTGTCCCGGAGACAACCAGGCTGAAGTTTACATCTCTCTGTTCACCCACCTGCAATTTGACGGCTTTTGCGCCAGCTTTGGCAAAGCCCTGGGCCTCTACGCTCAAGTCGTAAACACCTGGTGGCAAGTTACCGAACCTGTACAGCCCTTCGGAGGTTGATTTCGTAGTTCGTTCAATGCCTGTTTCCACGTTCCTGGCTACAACGGTGGCATTAGCCACGACCGCGCCTTGCGGATCGATAACGTCGCCTACGATTGTCGCGGTTGCGGTTTGCGCGTAACTGGCCGGCACCGCCGACACTAGCATCACAGTCAGCATCAGCAGACTCATAGTACGTCTTGTCATACTGGGTTTCTCCTTCCTAACATCTCTTCGTCGGGCGGGACGTTTTCTCGGTGGCCCGATCTGGGCTAAACACCTTGGGCGGAAGGTACGCAACCTGGGTTCCGAAACAAAACTGGATTTACGGCTGGCGAGTAAACGTCGGTCACTCTGATGTTTTAAAGCACACGTTCAGTATTCTATATTCCGATTCAAATTATTGGAGCTGAAATTCTGGATTTTCTTCCGAAAACTTGGAGCTACTGAATGGTGTCGGAAGAACTGTCAGGCACTACGATAGGAATGGGTGACGCGTGATGATGGACCATCAGCCAGCGGCCGTCTCGAAGAACGAAGAGGTTGGTTGCCGCTGCCAACGCTGAGTCGAAGCTCGATTCGCTGAAGACCGTAATGTTTTCCGTGCAGGTTACCCAGGCGAAGTCGCCATCCATGTGGACCCACACGTCGGACGGCGTGGCCCTCAGTTTCTGACCACTCTCAAAAATCATTTCCCAGCTTTCGCGCACGCGATTCCACCCGGTCAGCAAGTCCCATCCCGGGTGCACACACCTGACCCAGTCTTCGTGCGCCCACACATCATCCATCCGCTCAAGCATTCCGGATTCGAGCGCACGGTAGAACGCCGTGTTAGCCTCTTCCACCGAGATTCTGCTTTCAATGTTCATACGCGGGCCAAGACTATACCGCACTCGGCCTCGAATTCAAGCCGGCCGCGAGACCGCCCTGAGTGAGATCTCGTTTGAGATGTTCGAGTGGGTCGGCAGCGAGCGAGCGGCGTTGAGGGAAGTTTGCCGGCGACTGCAAGTTGCTGGAGAACAAACCATATCCGGGAATAGCCGGTGGGATCGGAGCACGGTGTGGGGGGGATACTGAAGAACCCTGCCTACAAAGGCGCAGCCGCGTTCGGCAAGACTCGCAGTGAAGCTTGGCAAGGGAGGCTGCGGCCTTTTCCTGTAGGCTGGCAACAGCGTGGGGCGTGCACCGCGCGAATTGCTTCAAGCAAGTCTTCACGAAACACGTCTTTCAGCAAATACCCGACAGCGCCGGCCTCCAGCGCGCGATAAATGTCTTCGTCGCCGTCAAAAGTCGTAAGCACGATGAAGCAGCTGCCGGGAAACTCCTGGCGCAGCGCGGTGATGGTTTCGACGCCATTCATCTCCGGCATCCGCAAGTCCATGAGCGTTACATCAGGGGTGTGCTGGCGAAACATTCCCATCCTTGAAGCGGTTCAGTCCGCCGAGCGTGCCTATCCACAGACTGCCCTCGTGGTCTTGGAAAATCGCATCCACAATGTTGTCGGCCAGGCCGTCATCAGTGGTGTACGCCGTGAATCGCCCATCGCGGAAACGCACCAGCCCGCCGCCTTCGGTGCCTGCCCACAGGTTGCCTTCGCGGTCCTCGTAGAGCGCCTGAATGTTGTTCTCTTTGATTTGCGGCGTGTTGCGTTGCTTGTCCTGATAGAGCGCTAGCGCTGTCGCGTTCAAGACGAGCCACAAAGCAATGAGACAGTGTCCGATTCTTGAAGGCCGTTGCCTCATAGGGTCCTTATGATGCGGTGTCCACCGTGGAACGATGAAAGGTAATCTAT